>JAGQVF010000290.1:0-6306 GCA_020438135.1 Bacteroidales bacterium
TGATGGATCAGAAAGAAGAGGAAAAACTGGTGATGGCTATGTTCCGGAAAAGTTATTCTGAATTTCCGAAAGGCCGGTTAATTCCCTCCGAATCACCTGATTTTATTCTGAAAACAGGAAGGCATCAATCCATTGGAATTGAACTGACCCGTATTTCTGATCTTTCTGCAGAATTACATGCTGAGATCAGGATGGCCATCATCAGGAAGATTGAAAAACATTTGTTGTATCAAACAAAGGTATTCAACGAAATCTGGTTATTGATTTATGCAGATGATCTGCAGGGGTTAATATCAAAAGACGGTACAATTGAAGTGGATATCGATGAGCGAAATCCTTTTCAAAAAACATTTATTTTGGATCTTTTTAGCGGCAGACATTATCAGGTTACCGTTATCTAAAGCCGACATCATGGTCAGATAAAAAAAAGCCGCATTGCTGCGGCTTTCGTTTTATTTTTCCATTTCTGCAAAGTACTTATAAAAGTAAGGTATCGTTTCGATCCCGTTGAAGAATTGTTTCAAAGGGTAGTTTTCGTTGGGTGAGTGAATCGCGTCAGATTCGAGGCCAAAACCCATCAGCACCGATTTAATTCCCAATACTTCTTCGAAAGTCGAGATGATGGGGATGCTACCGCCGCTTCTAACCGGAACCGGCTGTTTGTTATACACCTTTTCGAATGCTTTTTCGGCAGCTTTGTAAGCCGGCAGATCAATAGGGCAAACATATCCCTGTCCACCATGCAGTGGTGTGGCAGTGACTTTAACAGATGCCGGTGCAATCGATTCAAAATATTCAGTAAACTTCTGCGCTATTTTCTGGTGATCCTGGTTTGGAACAAGACGGGTTGAAATTTTTGCATATGCTTTGGAAGGCAGAACCGTTTTGGCACCTTCGCCGGTGTAGCCGCCCCAGATACCGCATACATCGAAAGATGGACGAATTCCGGTACGCTCCATGGTAGAATAACCTTCTTCGCCGGCAAGTTCATCCACTTTTATTGCTTTTTTATATTCTTCAACATCGAATGGAGCTTTGGCCAGCAGGTCACGCTCTTCTTTCGACACTTCCATCACATCGTCATAAAATCCCGGGATGGTGATCTTTCCTTTTTCATCCAGCATGCCTGCGATCATTTTACTGAGCACATTGATCGGGTTGGCAACTGCACCTCCAAACAATCCCGAGTGCAGGTCACGACTGGGTCCTACAACTTCTACCTGCCAGTAAGCAAGTCCGCGCAAACCCGTTGTGATGCTCGGAATTTCTTCAGCAATCATTCCGGTATCCGATACGAGAATAATGTCAGCGGTCAGCAAATCCTTGTTTTCGGCGCACCATTTTCCGAGGCTGGGTGATCCGACTTCTTCTTCACCTTCAATCATAAATTTTACATTGCAGGGCAGATTGCCGGTTTTAACCATGTATTCAAATGCTTTCGCATGCATAAAACCCTGTCCTTTATCGTCGTCAGCACCACGTGCGTAAATGATCCCGTCCCTGATCTCCGGTTCGAAAGGCGGGCTATCCCACAGGTCAATCGGGTCAACCGGCATGACATCGTAGTGGGCATAAACCAAAACGGTTGGTTTTGCGGGGTCGATGATCTTCTCACCATATACCACCGGATTGCCACTGGTTGGTTTAATCTCTGCTTTGTCAGCACCTGCTTTCAGGAGGGTTTCTTTCCAGTATTCTGCTGCTTTCAGCATGTCGTCCTTATGTTCCGACTGCGAACTGATAGAAGGGATTCGTATCAACCCAAACAATTCTTCAAGGAAACGGTCCTTGTTTTCTTCAATATAGCTCTTTAAATTTTCCATTTTGTGTGTTAATTTAATTTGAATTTCATGGTCAGCAGCCAAAAGTAATAATTCTGGATGAGGTGGAAGGCGACGGGTGGGTAAATAATTTTACTTTTGCGTGGTGTAGAGTTTGTGTTTGTTGTGTTGGAGCAGCAATAGAGGTTGTTTTATTTTTATTGAAATTGCTGAGGGTGTAACGTATAGAGTCTGAATTGTAAATTAAAGGTATAAGTATAAGGTAAAGGGTATAGGGTTTGAAGTGTTGAACAAACTTGCTGAAAAATGATTGGCGATAATCAAAATATATTCGAATATTCTGAAAGGGCTTACAACGAACAAAATGATTTTGTTTCGATGATTTGCTGGCAGGACGCCAAAAGATTTAAGACTGTTCAGAGTTTTATCTCTAAAAATACTAAACAATGAATTCCTCAAAAAGTAAAATCCGAATAGCCATTAACGGTTTTGGGCGAATCGGAAGGATGTTTTTCCGGATTGCACACAAACGCCCTAATTTTGAAATTGTTGCCATCAATGATGTAATGGAGCCAGCTACGATGGCTCATTTACTGAAATATGACTCAGTGCATAAAAAATTTGACGGCAAGGTTGAATTCAACAACGACCATATTGAAGTGAATGGTAAAAAAGTGAAGGTTTTTACGGAGAATGATCCGGGAAAACTACCCTGGCGGGATTTGGATATTGATGTTGTTATCGAAGCAACGGGATTATTTACACGGCGGAAGGATGCACTCAAACATGTTGAACAGTCGGGTGCCAAAAAAGTGATCATTTCTGCTCCTGCAAAAGGCGAAAATGATGATGTACAGTATATTGTACTTGGTGTGAATGATCATCTCATCAACAAAGATGACAAAGTGATATCGAACGCATCCTGCACAACAAACAATGTGGCACCGCTCATCATGGTGCTTGATCGTTTCTGGGGAATCGAAAAAGCATTTATTACCACTGTTCATAGTTATACAAGGGATCAGAACATCCTGGATGGTCCTCATAATGATTTGCGGAGAGGGCGGGCAGCGGCCTACTCCATTGTGCCAACAACAACCGGCGCCGCAAAAGCAGTTACGAAGATTTTTCCTCACATAGCAAAAAACATTGGTGGTGCAGGTATTCGTGTGCCGGTTCCGGATGGCTCGTTAACCGATGTTACGTGTACTTTATCCAGTCCGGCAAGTACGGAGGAGATCAATGCAAAATTTAAAGAAGCTTCGGCATCTTACCTGCAAGGTATCCTCGAATACACCGAAGATCCTATTGTTTCGATGGATGTAATCGGGAACCCGCATTCGGCTGTTTTTGATTCTAAACTTACTGCCGTTTTGGGAGAGCGAAATAAACTTGTGAAAGTGGTTGCCTGGTATGATAATGAAGTTGGATATTCATACCGGTTGGCCGAACTGGTAGAAAAATTTGCATAAAAAAAGCGGGATTGTTCGTCCCGCTTTTTTATGTCGTAATTTTAATATCAATGGAGTATCTGAATTTGAAGATAGTAGGCTGCTGCACCGGCCAGATAACCGATCAAAGCCAGTAAGCTGATCTTTTTCAAATACCAGATAAAATCGATCTTTTCCATTCCCATTGCAGCCACACCGGCAGCAGAACCAATGATCAGGATGCTACCACCTGTTCCGGCACAGTAGGCCAGGAATTCCCAAAATACTCCATCCACCATGAAGTTTGATAAATAGCCGGTTGTACCTGCTGCAGCAATATCATACATACCCATTGCACCGGCTACCAAAGGAACATTATCCACAATAGCAGATAAAACCCCGATGATAAGGTTGATAGCATAAACATTGTGAAGATTGTCATCAAGATATTTGGCTAACAAACCCAGGTGACCTGCAGATTGCAGACTGGCAACAGCTGTAAGAATTCCGAGGAAAAAGAAAATGGTGGGTACATCAACTCTCTGCAGAACTCCAACAATTGTTAATTTTCTGCGATCTATAATAGGTTTTTTCCGATGCAGGATTTCAGTTGTTACCCACAGAACACCCAATCCAAACAACATGCCCATATAAGGTGGTAAATGGGTCACCGTTTTAAATACCGGAACAAATAGCAGGGCACCCACACCCATACTTAAAAGAAGTTTTCTTTCGAACGGGCTTGTAAATTCTTTCTCTTCAGTTTTGTTCAATTTTGGTCTTTCCACATCTCCTTTCATGGTGAAAGAAAGAATGACAAGCGGGATGATCATCGTAACAAGACTCGGAATGAACACCATGGCAATAATATTTACCGTAGTTACCTGCCCGCCGATCCATAGCATGATGGTGGTTACGTCACCAATAGGCGACCATGCACCACCGGCATTAGCTGCTAAAACTACCATGCTGGCGAAGAACCACCTGGTTTTCTGGTCGGCTATTAGTTTTCTTAATAAAGCTACTAGAACAATTGTGGTTGTGAGATTATCAAGAGCGGCTGACATGAAAAATGTGAGAAAACTCAGGATCCAAAGAAGTTTTACTTTGCTCGTTGTTTTAATCTTGTCGGTGATCAGTTTAAAACCCTGGTGTTGGTCCACGGTTTCAACGATGGTCATGGCACCAAGCAAGAAGAACAAAATGGTTGAAATCTCAGCGAGATGCTCAAGAATAGAAAATTCTGTAATGTAATGCAGCATTCCTTCGGGGTTGTCGGCTTCTTCGCCGTTAAGGTGCAGGAAATGCGCCCACGATTTACTGATATGTTCACCGGCATCATTCACCATGCTCAGGATGTCGGCTCTGCCGACAAAAAACATCACCCATAAAATGACACCCAATAAAATGGCTGAAGCTGCTTTATCAACTTTCAGCGGATGCTCCAGGGCTATGGCTGTATAACCCAGGACAAAAACAACTACCATTAAAATAAACATAACTCTTCTACGTTTTTAGGGGTTGATAAACGGCTGCAAATGTAAATGAAATTCAATACAAACAATCGGTCATATATATTTTTTGCTATACGTATGACATATTACCTTAAAACTCATGACATAAATCAGTTATTTTGATCATAAATATCTTCCAAAGTAGAATCTCACGATTTGTAAACATCATCAATTCAAATATTTAGTATTAACATTATCCTGTTAAAAAGTATAGAAACACACAACTACCCTAACATCTTATATCTGTAATTTTACTTCACAAAAAATAGGATTTTTTATGCTAACAGGAATCATTTTGCAAATTTCAATGGCGGGTCAGAAAGCTGCCGACACAACGGCTGCAGTCCTTCAACAACAGGGAGAAAGCGGAGAAATATCGATGTCGTTATGGGACCTTGCTTTGAAGGGCGGTTGGATTTTAGCCCTTCTTGCCGTTTTATCGATCATAGCTGTATATATATTTATTGAGCGTTTTATGGCGATCAGTAAGGGGTCGAAAGAAGAGAAAAATTTCATGAACAACATCCGCGACTTTATTCATGAAGGACGGATTGATTCAGCACTAACGCTTTGCAGGCACAACGATACACCCATTGCAAGGATGATCGAAAAAGGTCTGTCGCGAATAGGCAAACCCTTGAATGACATCAACACAGCTATCGAAAATGTTGGTAAACTGGAAGTGTCGAGACTGGAAAAAAACATTGCAGGTTTGGCCACCATTTCGGGCGCTGGTCCCATGCTTGGATTTCTGGGAACCGTGATGGGAATGATCAGGGCATTTTACGATATGTCGATGGCAGGTAATAATATCGACATTGCTTTGCTGTCAACCGGAATCTACCAGGCAATGGTAACTACTGTGGCCGGTCTGATTGTGGGAATTATCGCTTATGTATGTTACAATATTCTGGTAGCACGTATTGAAAAACTGGTGTTTATTCTCGAAGCCAGAGCCACAGAATTCATGGATGTGTTGCACGAACCGGCAAAAAAATAAAAGATATGGCGATCAAATCAAGAAATAAGATGAATCCCAATTTCAACATGGCTTCCATGTCGGATTTGGTATTCCTGCTGCTGATCTTTTTTATGCTGACCTCAACTTTGGTGGCACCCAATGCCATTAAATTACTTCTGCCGCAGAGCAACAGCCGGACCATCGAGAAACCTCCCAAGATTGTGATATCGATCAATCAACAATATGAATATTTTCTTCAGGGGGTTCAGGTGGATGAGCCTGCTTTAAAAAACGGATTAACGGAATTGCTGACCGGACTGGAAAGTGTTAGCATTCGCCTGGAATCAGATAAAACCGTTCCGGTTCAGTACGTGGTGAATGTGATCGACATTGTGAACGACCTGAACAACCGTTTTAATAGCACACATAAGGTGATCATGGCAACAAGCCCCAAGAGGTCGCGTTAAGAAAACTTAAGGCAATTCAGATTTGAAGAAAAAAGAAAAATACAAAATCAACGGTGTTGTCGGAACTGTTTTGTTTCACGGCATTATCCTTCTGTTGTTGATTTTGCTTGGATTCACCACAGAGCTTCCATTGCCCGGTGAGGAAGGTGTTGA
>JAGQVF010000290.1:6379-8843 GCA_020438135.1 Bacteroidales bacterium
TGATTGAAAAAATAACTCCTCCACCTCCGGTTGAAAAACAGGTTGAGGAAGAGATCGTTACACAAAATACCGAAACGGCTCCTGTGATTGAACAGAAAAAAGAAGAGAAAAAACCCGAACAACAACCCGAAAAACCAAAAGAAGAAGTACCGGAAAAGCCGGTGGAGAAAAAGCCGGAAGTTAACCCGAATGCTTTGTATAAAGGCAAAAGCAAGGAACCGAATGAAGCCAACAGCGAGGGTATTACAGGTAAGGAAGGAGACCAGGGTAAACCAGAAGGTTCTATCGATTCGAAGGAATACCTGGGCAAAGGGGGTTTTGGTGATGGATTGTCCTATAGTCTGGCCGGACGGGAAGCCAAGTTTTTACCCAAACCTTCAACCAATTTCAGTGAAAACGGGACGGTTGTCGTCCAGATCACAGTGAACAGGTATGGAAAAGTTATTAAAGCCGTTGCAATTGATAAAGGCTCAAATACAACCAATCTTACCCTTCGGAAACTTGCCGAACAGGCTGCTATGCGGGCAGTTTTTAATGTGGATACCGATGCCGCTGAAATGCAACGCGGAACAGTCACTTATCATTTCGTGGTTAAAAACTGATGAACTATCAACAAACCATTGACTTCCTTTTTTCGCAATTGCCGATGTTTCAACGAACCGGCGCAGCAGCATACAAAGCTGACCTAAGCAATACCATTCATCTTTGCAAACGTTTGGGCAATCCTGAAAAACAATTTCCTGCCATTCACATTGCCGGTACCAATGGCAAAGGTTCGGTTTCTCACATGTTGGCTTCAGTGCTGCAGGAGGCCGGATACAAAACGGGATTGTTTACATCGCCCCATTTGAAAGATTTTCGGGAGCGAATCCGGGTTAACGGGCGAATGGCTCCTGAATCGTTTGTTGTTGAATTTGTAAAAAAACAAAAGGAACTTCTGAGCGATTTGCAGCCTTCTTTTTTTGAATACAGCTTTGCCATGGCGATGGAGTATTTTGCCAAAGAAGAAGTGGACATTGCGGTAATTGAAACCGGCATGGGGGGACGTCTTGATTCAACCAATGTTGTTCGCCCGATTTTGTCGGTAATTACCAATATCAGTAAGGATCATACCCGGTATCTGGGTGATACGATCGATAAAATTGCGGTTGAAAAAGCCGGAATTATAAAACCGCAAACCACCGTAGTGATTGGTGAAACCGAAGAGGAATCTGCTAATGTTTTCAGAGAGTTTGCAGAAAAAAACAATGCCCCGATCTTTTTTGCCGATCAGCAATACCGGTTTAAGTTGCTGGAGCAGAAAGAATATCTGAAGTTCAATATTTTTGATCGCCGCAGTGGTGAAGAATTGCTTTTATACAATGAACTTTCCCTTCCGTTAACCGGAAACTACCAGCGTAAAAATGTTGTTACGGCCATAGCCGCAATGGAAGTCATCAAAGAAGATTTAAACATATCAAAGGAACATGTCACTTCCGGATTTAGAAAAGTTATCGAAAACACAGGCATGCAGGGCCGGTGGCAGATACTTCAAAGGAAGCCTCTTGTAATTTGTGATACCGGTCATAACGAGAATGGGATCAGGCATGTGACAGAGCAACTTAAGGCTCTAACGTATCACCATTTGCATATTGTTCTGGGAATGGTCGACGACAAAGATATCTCTGCGATGTTAAGCCTTTTTCCATTGGATGCAAGCTATTATTTTTGCAAACCTGCAATACCTCGAGGGCTGGATCCTGTGCTGTTGCAAAAAGCGGGAAAAGCATATAAACTAAAGGGCAAGATATACGGAACAGTAAAACTTGCCCTTGAGAATGCTGTCTCACAAGCTACCACCGATGATGTAGTGTTCATCGGTGGGAGTACTTTTGTAGTGGCTGAAGTTCTGTAAAATTTACAGCACCTGCAAGGCCGATTCAGGGAGAAATCCCCATTTGTTTTTGTACTTTACTGCCCAGCTTTTATTTTTCCGGCAAAATTTATAAATTTTCACAACCGAACCGATGTCAACGTTTGCAACATCGCGACCGGTTTCTGTATCCGGATCATTCTTAATTCTGGTTTTTATCAGCACAATCGCCTCCTGGTATTCAGCCAGGTCGATCTTATTGGTGTTGATAAAATCTTTACTTTCCCTCTTTTCTTTCTCCAAAAGTGCGGTGCATTTCAGATACTTGAGTGTGGATGATTTGCTGTCGGCATAATATACCGAATCACTTTCCTGACTGATAGCAAAAACCGGCATTATCAGTGCCACTAAAGTCAGGAATACTGTTGCTTTTACTGTGGAAGGAAGTTTCCTTGATTTGGGTTTGAAGTTCCTTCTTAAGTTGTTGATTACCTTACCATTCATACCTTAAGTTTTTTGGATGAACGTTATACGCACACTCACAACGGTTAGTTACCTGTTTTTCGATCTAAGATATTCACAATCCGTTATTTAGAATGGATAAAGATAAGT
>JAGQVF010000291.1:0-771 GCA_020438135.1 Bacteroidales bacterium
AACGGGTTCAACATCAAAATTAAGCTTGTAAAACCCGGAGGTTTCCTCCCTTTTCCAGCTCAGCAATTCGATTGCATCACGATATGCAATGTATTGTTCAACCTGGAATCAAAACAAGCCAATCAACTCGTTTATGATTCGGTTCGATTGCTAAAACCGGGAGGTAAGGTCGTTGTGCTAACCCCTTCCGGAACAGGAAATTTCAAAAAACTTTACAAGCAGTTTTTACCCGATTTAAATCCCTCCGTTTTTTTGTGGTTTCAGGCTACCCGGAGCAAAGGCCTAGCATGGAATCATAAGAATCTGTGTTACGACCTCTCGCAAATCTATCATCTGAACTATGAAAAAAAGGAAGTCTTCGACGGATTGGGAACCCTCGAAATAATGAGCAAATGATTTTTTTTTCGCTTTAATAAATATACGCAATATAATGTTTAACTATTTAAATCTTAAAACAATGAAAACAACTTTTAAAACAACCATGATCGCAATCGTTATGATTTGCATGTCAATTTTTACAACAAACGCACAGGATGGCAATGAGAAAACCCGTTTTTCTGTGGAGATCGATCCGGCAACTTTCGTGTTCAACGGCTATGCAGCCCATTTGAGGATACAGCCTAAAAACTGCGACCACCTCCTGTTCGGTGTTGGCACCTATGCCATGGACATGCCTGAAGTGTTTGTCAATTTTAACCAAAACAACAAAGACAAAGGCTGGGATGTGCGGATCAACCAGGCCTACGGATTGTTTGCCGAGCACCATTTCAC
>JAGQVF010000291.1:891-1668 GCA_020438135.1 Bacteroidales bacterium
TATACCCTGCAACCTTTTGAGTTTCCGCTCTATTTTAAACTGTGGGCAGGCGCCGGATATACATCAAAAATTTCGGGAACGAATTCGCTGGGAGATCTGGAGTACGACATTGCGCCCATCACCATGTTTGCAACCCTCCACATAGGTTATACCTTTTAAATCCCATGATCATGAAATTACTGACAATAACCGCTTTGATTTTAGTGATAGCCCTCACAGGACAGGCACAACATTTCGATCAGGAGGAGCATATCTTTATTGTGGAAATCGATCCATTGCCTTTTGCAATGGGTGGTGTGGGTGGTCATTTTGGCTGGTCTCCGAAAAAGAGTGCTCACTTTTCATTCGGGCTAAGTATGATCGCCGGTCCGGAATATCCTGATTTTTTCATCAATATGAATGACAAAAACAAGGACCAGGGCTGGGGCGTGAAGATCAACCAGGGCATGGGATTGTGGAGTCATTATTATTTTAGGGAAAAGAATGAGGGCTGGTTTGCCGGCCTTCAGCTTTTTACCCAGGAGATGGAACTAAGCAACGAAAATTTTCCGGGCGAAACTGACAAAACCAACACAGTGATGGTGGCAGCACAAGGTGGATATATGTGGTATCCCTTTCCGAAAACGAATCTTTATCTCAGGCCGTGGGCGGGGTTTGGATACCAGGATGTGGTGTCGGGCTCATTCGAACCGGACGAGGTAGATCCTGACCTGGAGGTGGGCGACAAGACCTTTCATCTCAATAAATTGATGCCTTTTGCTACGTTTCATATCGGAT
>JAGQVF010000292.1 GCA_020438135.1 Bacteroidales bacterium
GCCCGAAAGCAGCTTTTTATTTACCCGGGGCGAAGATATCCCGGAGCTGGTCGATCAACTGGCCGCCACCAGACAACGAAATCGAGTTGATCTTATCAGCGATCTTTTCTACGTATTCCATTTCCTTCAACTTGAACAACATTTCGTTGTCTTCCATCAGTTTGGCGGTATTCAACAAACTCCGCGTGGAAGCTGTTTCTTCACGCCGCATGATCACATTGGCCTGCGCCTGTTTTTGTGCGACCAACACCTGGTTCATGATCTCTTTCACTTCACCGGGAAGGATCACATCACGAACCCCCGCATCAAGGATTTCAATACCCAGCTTATCCACTTTGCCTTTTAGGGCTTTAATCACGTAAGCAGACACCACATCTTTATCTTCCAGCAATTCATCCAACGTCTGCGAACCAATGTATTCCCGGAGGGCAAGCTGGATCAGGACGTACATTTGCTTTGCGTGATCTTTGTTGTCGATCAGCGCTTTTTCAATATCGGTAACCCGGTATTGAGCGATGAAAGTGACCCGCAAAGCCGCTTTGTCCTTCGTAAGGATATCCTGGCCCGCGATTTCCATTTGCTGGTGGCGAAGGTCGGCCTTCAATACCGAAATGGGTGTCGCGTTTTTCCAGAAGTAGTAGATCCCTTTGTCGAGGAAGCGGTCGAATTTTCCATCGATCAGGAGCATCCCCTTTTCGTAGGATTCAACTACAAATACACGAACGTATTGGATTACTTCCCTTTGAACCAGTGTATCTTTCGAGATTTGATCATCGATCTCAATTTTACTCAAATCAACCTTGATGAAGTCGTAATCTGTCACACCTTTCCAGTAAGTGTACCTTCCTGGAGTCAGGACATTTTTGAAGTTGCCGTTTTCGTATTGCAGCGCAATTTCATGATCTTTTACTTCAACAAGTGTTAAGAGTGCGGCCAGTTTTTCGTCACGCAACAGAATATTTAAATTCATCGGGGCCGCGAACTGTTTCGACCGGTCGTAGCGAATCACACCCAAAAATGGGTTGATCCAGTGGGTGCCTTCAGTAAGCACACCACGGTAGTCGCCTTTCCTGAAAAGTAAGGCAACCTGTCCGGCATTAACGCTAATTTTTTTCATTTTTCAAAAATTTAAAAGTTAAACAATCAATATATTATCGGCCCGATAATTCAAAATTTAAAAGAAAGCAACGTTGGAGCCGGCCTCATCACCAAAACGGAAGTCCCGGTTGAGTTGACCGCATGCTACCCGGTTCCATGCTGAGGTTCTTTTGGAAAGGCTCCTTAAGGAACTTTCCCACCGGAATGTCGGCCCAGAAGCGAACAGGTTTGGCCAACGGTATCCCCGGTCCTTCAGGTCTCAGCCATGATTTTCAATCGCAGCGCTTAGGCTACCGAAGGAGCCGTCTCCATTATTGCTTTCGATGTACCCTTTTTAAAGAAGTGGGTGACTTCGTCATGTTTGTGATACCATTTCACAGATGGTTGTGATACTCTACCAACTGAGTTATCCGCCAATTGGCGGAACGGGATTCGAACCCGTGACAGCCACATTGTCACTGTTGTCCTAACCACTAGACTATCCGCCAGCTGGCGGAGAAGGAATCGAACCTTCGTTCACAGTTATGCAAAAACTGATAATTTCAAAACAGCATACCGCATCCAACCGGGGCGGCACTATGGTGCTATACAGAAACACACATCCGGGTTTTGACAATTACTCATTCCTGCACTTTTCCCTTCGGAAAAGATCTTTACATCGAATTGTTTCAATGAACATTCTATAAATTATGTGTGTCCGGAGAGACTCGAACTCCCAACCTCTTGATTAAAAATCAAACGCTCTTCCAATTAAGCTACGAACACAATTCTGAGCGGTGCTATTTTAGGTTATTTGCCCGGGCGACAGACTTAACATCACCCGGTGCAAATGAACCCGCTATTCAAATTGAAGCTTTTCCTGAACATCACAGGACAAACGGAATCCTGCTTGTGGCCCTGAACCACTCTTCAATCTGAGGAGGCATCCGTTCTACCCCTCCTTAAGCTGCGGTGCTGAGGGGAATCGAACCCCTGACCTTTCCATCGACAGTGAGATATTCTACCACTGAACTACAGCACCAAAAAAAAACCCGGTCCTTAACGGGCCGGGTTTTTCAATATCCTTTCAACCTTCGTTAAGTATTTAAACTTCTATCCCTTATTCTTTTACTTAGCTTATTCATGCGATCTGTTAATTGCAGATCAAATGAATAATTAAAAATCTCTATGTGCATTATTTGAATCATTATTTTCTTTTAAAACAAAAAACCCGGATTGTTCAGATCCGGGTTCAGTGTATCAATTTCTTGTTTCACTAAAATAATCCCGGATGTTTTTCCCAATCAAATTTTTTTGATTGTTCGTAACGGGTAATATGTAAATTTATATATGTCATTTTTTTCTAACGGGCTGCAAAAGTCTGTTAATTATTTTAAAAATGCAAACAGAAAAATTATTTTGTCAAAATTTGCTAATTTATAGAAGATAAAGTGTTTTTAAATCAGTCGGTTAGGTTGTATTAAGGATGCGTAATTTGTAAAAATTCTAAATAGGCATGTTTTCCATTTCTTTATTTTCGTAATTGAAAATTATCAAATTGCATCTGTATGCTAAAAGGAATCTCCCCCTTATTCAGCCCCGAGTTGCTTGCCACCATTTACGAAATGGGCCATAGCGATGAGTTGCTCCTGGCTGATGTGCATTTCCCTGCTGCGTCAATAAATCCTAATGTGATCCGGGCCGACGGATTAAAAATTCCCGACCTGCTGGATGCCATTCTGCCGCTTTTTGAACTGGATGCTTACGATGATGCCCCGCTCATCATGATGTCGGCGGTGCACGGCGATATGCTGGATCCGGAAGTGGAAAAAACCTACCTGGAGGTAATTTCAAGGCATGTTACTGCTGTCCTATCTATTTCGAGGTTGGAACGGTTTGAATTTTACAACAGAGCAGAAAAGGCATTTGCCATTGTTGCCACAGGTGAGTTGGCCAAATACGGCAACATCATTCTGAAAAAGGGCGTTACACCGGTTTAAATTTGATCTTTGAAGTTTATGACAAATTCCGCAATTACCAAAAATCCTGTTGTCGCAAAAGCCATCATTATCCCCTTTATCCTGATCACCACCTGTTTTGCACTTTGGGGATTTGCCAATGATATCACCAATCCCATGGTGAAAGC
>JAGQVF010000293.1 GCA_020438135.1 Bacteroidales bacterium
TGATCAAAACTGGTTGGTTCAGATGGAACTTCCATCCGGAACCGAAACAGGCGTTTCATTTGATGTTGCAACCATCATTACTCCTGTTACAGGTATTGCCGGTGGTTTATGTATCTCCGATGCATTCGTTCCCGGATTCTATACCCTCGCAGGTAACATGCAGAACGAATTCCTGTTTGGACTTGAATTATGCCCGGCCGGTCCGGTTTGGTTGTCAATCGCTCCGAATGGTGGTACGCTCAGTGGTGGTGGCAGTGAAGACGTAACCGCTACCTTCAATACCTTTGATATGTTACCAGGTATCTACAATGCAGAAATTCAGTTTACCTCCACACCTGATGTTGGAAGTCCTGTAGTAGATGTAACCCTTACCATAGAAGGATTAATTCCTCCGGTTAACATGGAAATGGATTGGGAATGTACGGATGTAATGATCACTTGGGAAATGCCAACCGGTGGTGATCCGGATAGCTGGAACATCTATCGCGATGGTGCAGTGATCGGAACTGCTACACCTCCAAATATGGAATACATGGATGAAATGGTAGATCCTGAAACTGATTATGAATATCATATCACCGCAGTTTACGACGGTGACGAATCCTCAGGAACTGCCCCGGAAACTATGAATGTTCCGATGCCGGAAGATATGGAACCGACTGATGCTGCAGCTGAACATACTGGTGGTCTTAATGTACAAATCACCTGGATGGCACCCGAAGCTTGTGTGGCTCCTGATGAATATGAAGTATTCAGAGATGGTTCTTCCGTAGGCACAACAACAGATCTTGAATTCAATGATGTTGTACCAACAGGTGGGGTATATCAATATCATGTGGTTGCCAAATATTACTTTGGTGATTCTGATAATTCAAACTTTGCGTTTGTATTGGTTGGCATCGAAGAGAATTTGGCAGACATGTTCGAAATTTATCCGAATCCTGCCAGCAGCTTCGTCAACGTAAAAGCTGATTTCACTATTGAATCGTATGAGCTTCTGAACAATGCAGGTCAGGTAATTATGGCCGAACGTGCAGATGCAACTAGCTTCAGAGTGAATGTTGCACAATATGAAAATGGCATTTATTACATCAAACTCTATACAGAGCAAGGTGTAACGCTGAGAAAAATTGCCATTGACTAATATTTAATTTCGTTCTTCAAAAAAAGACCGGTCTCTTTGGCCGGTCTTTTTTTATCTTTACACTTATAAACAGTCATCATCATGAATCCAACCTTAATAAACTTCAGATTAACTCTGCTTCTGTTATTGGTTACATTGCTTTCGGTAACGAGATCAATTACTGCACAAAATTTATGTGAACCTCTGTATAATACAGGTTGTTCGGATGGTGACGGATTCACCGATTTTGCTTTCGCAGAGATCGAAAACTATGGTTCGGATTGTGCCAATCTCAATGGAACAGGTTGGAGCCAGTATCTGGGCCTGGGTCCGGCGATCCTGCTACCTGGTGAAACCTATGATATGACGATGCAAACCGGTTACTCCAATCAAAAGGTATCGGTGTGGATTGATTTCAACGACGATTTTGATCTGTCAGCCGATGAACAGGTTTTATTTGATTTTGAGTTGCCGCAAGCCAATCAGTTCTTCACTGCCCAGATCACCATTCCGATTGATGCCTTGCCCGGACAGCATTACCTCCGCGCCAGAACCAACTGGTCAGGCTCTTGCGACGACCCTTGTGAAAATTACAATTATGGCGAGGCCGAAGATTATTATGTGTTTATCGGTGATGGAAATTTCGGTAATCTGGAAGGAAATATTTCGCAGTTTTCAGGTGGTAGTCCGGTTGAAAATGCCATGATTTCACTTTTCGGCGAATTCCTGAACTACCAAACAAGTTCAGGAGCTGATGGTTATTACCTCATCGAAAATATATTGGCAGGTGAATACCAGGTGGTTTGCTCTGCCGAAGGATACAATGAAATTACCGATACTGTTCTCATTATTGAGGATGTAGTGATCACTAAAAACTTTCAGTTAACACAACCTTCCATCTCAGTTTCACCACAAAATGTGACTGTTACAATTGATCAAAACAATACAACTCTAGAGTACCTGACGCTCGAAAATACCGGCAACGGTCCGTTAAACTGGTCTGCTTCGTTATTAATTCTGTCTGAAAAGAGTAAGGATTACCTCGATCTTCAATTTGAATATCCAACATCCGGAACCAGCGGTGAATGGGGCATTGAATCGGATGGGGAGTTTATTTATACCACTTCATGGACAAGCAACCAGTTCCTGAAATATGACCAACAGGGAAATTTTGTTGAATCATTTACAATTTCGGGAGTTACCGGAATTCGGGACCTGGCTTATGACGGAATGTATTTTTATGGTTCGGCCGGTATTCCGGTGGTCTTTAAAATGGATTTTATGAATAAAGAACTGCTGGCCACTTTTGATGCCCCTGCAAATGTCCGGTCGATCGCTTATAATCATGATGAAAATATTTTTTATGCCGGAAGCTGGAACGACGAAATTGTTGTTTTCGATACAGCCGGAACATTGATCAATACCTTGATAACAGGGCCTGTGGGTGGTGTTTATAATGGACTGGCATATGATAATGTTTCACCCGGAGGGCCTTTTTTATGGGGTTATGGGGCTGCTG
>JAGQVF010000023.1 GCA_020438135.1 Bacteroidales bacterium
GCCTGATCTTTCATCGCTTTCATATGTTCAACGGTGATCACGTCTTTATTTCCGGTAGTTGTAACGAAGATATTTCCGATTTTAACAGCTTCTTCCATGGTGGTTACCTGGAATCCTTCCATAGCAGCCTGAAGTGCGTTGATCGGGTCGATCTCGGTGATCACAACACGGGCACCATATCCTTTCATCGATTTGGCACTTCCTTTACCAACATCACCGTATCCGGCTACGATCACAACTTTACCGGCCACCATCACATCGGTAGCACGTTTTATACCGTCGGCCAACGATTCGCGGCAACCATACAGGTTATCGAATTTCGATTTGGTAACAGAATCGTTTACATTGATAGCGGGTGCCAGCAATTTTCCTTTTTCCATCATTTGATACAAACGGTGAACGCCGGTAGTGGTCTCCTCCGAAACGCCTTTCAGTCGTTTTGCTGACCTGTGCCAACGTGTATTGTCCTCAACATAGGTTGATTGCAATTGCTTCATGATGGCTGCTTCTTCCGGATTGTTCACTTTTTGTTTGAGCAATTCCGGATCGTTTTCAATATCGTATCCTTTATGGATAAGCAAAGTAGCATCGCCACCATCATCTACGATCATATCAGGTCCGTCGCCATCAGGAAAAGTCAATGCCTGATTTGTGCACCACCAGTATTCGTCGAGTGTTTCACCCTTCCAGGCAAATACAGGAACACCTGTTTTTGCAATGGCTGCAGCCGCATGGTCCTGGGTTGAGAAAATATTGCAGCTTGCCCATCTTACGTCAGCACCCAGTTCAACGAGTGTTTCAATCAATACAGCAGTTTGGATGGTCATGTGCAGAGAGCCTGTAATACGAGCTCCTTTGAGTGGTTTTTCACTGGCATATTTGCGGCGGATCGACATCAGTCCCGGCATTTCCTTTTCAGCAATTTCAATTTCCTTGCGACCCCAGTCGGCAAGGTTAATATCTGCCACTTTGTAAGCCATGTTTTTATCCACAGTTAAAGTTTCCATAATCTTAATTTTATTAGTAATTTCTGTTTAATTCATATGGTAAAGGGCCTGCAAATTTATTAATCTACAAATACTGCCCAAATTTTTTTGTATTTCCTTAAAAAGAGTAAGCTTGAAACCAAAAGTTCAAGGGATATAAACACACAAATCTGCAAATTGTTACAAATTTTTTACAAAACATCTTCGACGTTTGTGTTGTATGTGATCGTAGTTCTTCCAATTGCTGATTACCGGATGGTTATCTTCAAAAATTCCGGTGGTTTCCATCTGATCGGTTCCGTGTGCCAGCATCTCCTTCTGGAGTTCGGCAAAAAGTATCACTGCAACACCTGCACTGTGATATGCCGGTTCAACTCCTGTTAAATAAAGGTCGATGATCTCAGGTTCTTTCATGGCTTTCAGAATATGACGGAATCCCAGCGGAAATAGTTTACCGTTTGCCTTTTGCATGGCTACTGACAGCGATGGAACACCCACTATAAAGGCAACAAGTTGATCATCCTTCTTAACGACTTTTACAAATTTCGGATTCAGTACTTTAAAATATTTCTTGCCGACATAATCGATCATTTCTTTGGAAAAGGGCGTAACATAATGCAGATCGTTGAACGCATGATTAAACATTTCAAAAACTGGGTGAAGGTAAGGCATCAGTTCTTTTTGTGTTTGAAAATCAACTACTTCGAAACCATATCTTTTCCTGATCATAGCTGCACCACGGTTTGCTTTTTCCTGTGCGGCTTTTCCCATGGTCAGTCTGAATTCAATCCAGTCATTTTCTTTTTTGTAACCCAGTTTCTCGATATGTTTTTGGTAATAGGGCGGATGATAGACCGAAGCCACAGAAGGGAGGTATTTAAATCCTTCAATCAGCAATCCCTGATTATCGAGGTTGTTGAAACCAAGGGGCCCATGAATTTTTTGCATTCCTTTTTCGCGAAGCCACTCCTCAGCTGTTCTGAGCAAAGCAGACGAAACTTCTTCATCATCAATAAATTCAATTCGTGTAAACCGACCGGCTTTCACCTTGTTTTTGGTATTATAATCGTGCTGAATAATGGCTCCAATTCGTCCTGCACATTTACCGTTTTTCCTGGCGATCCAAAATTTCGCTTCAACAGATTTAAAAGCCGGATTGGTGTCAGGGTTCAGTTGCTTGATCTCGTCACTTTTCAGGGGTGGCACCCACAGTTTGTAGGGCTTATAGAGGTCGAATGGAAAGTTAACAAATTCCCGGAGATCCCTTTTGTTCTTTACCTCTTTTATTTCAAACATTATTTAATAGTAAGTGTTTATAAAGTTCAGCAAAAATAGAATATTGAATCAACATGCCATATAATTTTTGGTGAAACTATGTTTATTTGCTTAATTTGCAGTTGTTACTTAATTTAAATTATCCTGTTTACTAAATGGAAAAAAATATCTACAACGAAATAGCTAAACGTGTCCTGGTTCTGGATGGAGCGATGGGAACAATGATCCAGCGATACGAACTTGATGAAAAGGCGTACCGGGGTGAGCGTTTTGCAAACTACCCTCACGATCTGAAAGGAAACAATGATCTGCTGTCGCTAACTCAGCCAAAGATCATACGTGAAATCCATTCTGCCTATTTGGAGGCCGGTGCCGATATCATTGAAACCAATACCTTTAATGCCAACCATTATTCCCTGGGTGATTACCATATGCAGGACCTGGTTTATGAAATAAATGTAGAATCGGCAAAACTTGCAAAACAGGCTGCCGATGCGTTTACAGCAAAAAATCCTGATAAACCGAGGTTTGTTGCCGGCGCTTTGGGACCGACCAATAAAACGGCATCGCTTTCACCCGATGTGAATAATCCCGGTTATCGGGCTGTCTCTTTTGATGATCTTTACAAAGCTTATAAAGAACAAGCCAAAGGTTTGATCGATGGAGAGGTGGATATCCTGCTAATCGAAACCATTTTCGATACGCTTAACGCCAAAGCGGCCATGATGGCTGTTGCCGATCTGCAGCGCGAAATGAATACCGATTTGCCGGTGATGGTTTCGGGAACCATCACAGATGCCAGCGGAAGAACCCTTTCGGGACAAACCACGGAGGCATTCCTCAATTCGGTTTCTCATTTGAAATTATTATCTGTCGGTTTAAACTGTGCCCTCGGAGCCAAGGAACTCAGGCCTTATCTTGAAGAAATATCAACCAAAGCACCTTTTTACGTTAGTGTTTATCCAAATGCAGGGCTGCCCAACCAATTCGGTGGATATGATGAAACCCCCGAAACCATGGGAGCTCATCTCAAAGATTTTCTTGAAAATAATTTTGCAAACATCATTGGGGGTTGTTGCGGTACTACTCCGGACCATATCCGTGAATTTGCAAAACTTGCAGAGCAGGCAAAACCGAGACCTGTGCCAGAAAATGATCATCATCTCCGGCTTAGTGGGATGGAACCACTGATGGTGTATAAAGGAAGCAATTTTATCAATATCGGTGAACGGACCAATGTGAGTGGGTCACGAAAATTTGCCCGCCTGATTCGGGATGAAAACTATGAGGAAGCCTTATCAGTTGCCCTTCAACAGGTTGAAAATGGTGCGCAGGTGATCGATATCAACATGGATGATGCCATGCTCGATTCGGAATCAGCCATGGTGAAGTTCCTCAACCTGATCGCTGCCGAACCCGATATTGCAAAGGTTCCGATCATGATCGACTCCTCCAAGTGGACCGTGATTGAGGCAGGATTGAAATGTGTTCAGGGGAAAGCCATTGTTAATTCGATCAGTTTAAAAGAAGGGGAAGAGGAGTTTATTAAACATGCCAGCCGTGTGAGAGATTACGGTGCAGCTGTTGTGATTATGGCTTTTGATGAAGAAGGGCAGGCTGCCGGTTTTCAGCGCAAAATTGAGATTTGTGAACGGGCTTATAATATCCTGACCAAACAGGTTAATTTCCCACCGGAAGATATTATTTTCGATCCCAATATTCTTACGGTTGCTACCGGAATCGATGAGCATAATAATTATGCTGTTGATTATATCAATGCCACAAAGTGGATCAAGGATAATCTCCCTTATGCCAAGGTAAGTGGCGGTATCAGTAATCTTTCTTTCTCTTTCCGGGGAAATGATGTGGTTCGCGAAGCCATGCATTCGGCATTCCTTTTTCATGCCATACAAGCCGGACTCGATATGGGCATTGTAAATGCCGGCATGCTGCAGATTTATGACGATATTCCAAAAGATTTGCTCACCCTTGTTGAAGATGTAATATTGAACCGCCGGAAAGATGCCACGGAACGATTGATCAACTATGCCGATAAAGTGGCACAGAAAGGCGAAGTTCAGGTGAAAAAGGATGAATGGCGTGAAACCGATGTGGAAGAGCGTCTGAAACATGCCCTGGTAAAAGGGATTGTTGAATTTATAGAGGATGATGTTGAAGAAGCCCGCCAGAAATATCCGATGGCTCTCAACGTAATTGAAGGTCCGTTGATGGCTGGTATGAACGTGGTAGGCGATCTTTTCGGAGATGGGAAAATGTTTCTTCCGCAGGTGGTGAAAAGTGCAAGGGTGATGAAGAAGGCGGTTGCCAAATTATTGCCTTTCATCGAAGAAGAACAAAAGTCGGCCGGTAAGGTACAATCTGCCGGTAAAATTGTGATGGCTACCGTTAAGGGTGATGTGCACGACATCGGCAAAAACATTGTAGGAGTAGTGCTGGCATGTAACAATTTTGAGGTGATCGACCTCGGTGTGATGGTACCTGCGGATAAAATTATCAAAGCAGTAATTGATGAAAAGGCTGATTTGCTTGGCCTGAGTGGCTTGATAACCCCTTCTTTGGAGGAAATGGTGCATGTAGCCAAAGAAATGGAACGTACCGGTTTGAAGGTGCCGCTTTTGATCGGAGGAGCTACTACTTCCGAAATTCATACAGCTGTTAAAATTGCTCCTGGTTACAATGCTCCCGTTGTGCATGTTAGGGATGCCAGTAAAGGGGTTGGAGTTTCGTCAAGTCTTATTTCTGATGAACTGAAGGCCGGATACGCTGCTGAAATAAGAGATAAGTACATAAAAATTAAGGAACAACACGAATCAAGAGGCGAACGAACCAGCTATATCAGTTACGAAACGGCTAAATCAAACAAGCTGGTGATCGACTGGAAAGCTGAGGATCTTTATAAACCCACATTTTTAGGTAATAAATATTTCAATGAATATTCGCTGGAAGAGATCAGCCATTATATCGACTGGACATTCTTTTTCCACTCCTGGAAACTCAACGGGAAATATCCGAAAATTTTTGAAGATCCTGTGAAAGGGGAGGAGGCACGCAAGCTTTTTGACGATGCCCATGTGATCCTGAAAAAAATCATCGATGAAAAACGTTTAACAGCCAATGGCGTTATCGGTTTTTACCCTGCCAATGCTGTGGATGAAGATGTTGAGATATACAAGGATGAAGATCGCAGCGAAGTGTTGAAAACATTCCGGTTTCTCCGGAATCAGCAAGAGAAAAAGCCGGGAACTCCAAACCTGAACCTGGCTGATTTTATCGCACCGAAAAACTCCGGGTTGAAGGATTATCTCGGATTTTTCGCTGTAACGGCCGGCATCGGTCTCGAAAAGTGGACAGACCATTACGAAAAGGATCTCGACGATTACAACAGCATCATGATGAAAGTGATGGCCGACCGGTTGGCTGAAGCTTTTGCAGAGTTAATCCACGAAAGGGTTCGAAAAGAATTTTGGGGTTATGCAAATAATGAAAAATTGGCGATTGAGGGCCTGTTGAAGGAAGAATACCAGGGCATTCGTCCGGCACCGGGATATCCTGCCTGTCCGGAGCACAGCGAAAAAAGAGAGATGTTCGACCTGCTGAAAGCCGAAAGTAAAACAGGTGTTACCCTTACCGAAAACTTTGCAATGTATCCGGCAGCGTCGGTGAGCGGTTACTTTTTTGCACATCCCATTTCACAATATTTCAATGTGGGAAATATCGGGGAGGACCAGGTGGTTGATTACGCCAATCGAAAAGGCGTTTCAAAACAACAGATCGAAACCTGGCTTAATGCCAACCTGAATTATAAATAGTAAATCATTTCATTTCAGATAGTTAATTATGCGAATTCCTTTCAAAGATTTTATCAAGGATAATCTGGTGCTGTTTGATGGCGCCATGGGTACCGAACTTTATAACAAAGGGGTGTTTATCAACAGTTGTTACGACGAACTGAACATCACCCGGCCGCAGCTTATACGCGAATTGCACGAAGCCTATGTAGAAGCCGGTGCCGATGTGATCGAAACAAATACATTCGGTGCCAACCGTTTCAAATTGCAGAAACACGGACTGGAAGACAAACTGTATGATATTAATTTTAAAGGTGCAGAAATAGCACGGGAGGCGGCCGGTGAAGATGTGTATGTTGCCGGTTCGATTGGGCCTCTCAATGAAAGGCTCGAACCCTGGGGACCGCTCTCGGAAGAAGAAGCGCGTGAGGTTTTTAAGGAGCAGGCAAAACCATTGGTTGATGGTGGTGTGGATATGATCATCCTTGAAACTTTTGCCGACCTTCACCTGATACAACAGGCCATCCTCGTTATTAAAGAAAACTTTGATATTCCGATTATTGCACAAATGACCATCGGAAATGATGGAAATTCATTGTTCGGAACACCTCCTGAAATGTTTGCATCCCGCCTGCAACAGTGGGGAGCCGACATCATTGGCGTGAACTGCAGCGTAGGTCCGAAACCAATGCTCGATGCCCTTGAAAAAATGAATGAGGTGGTCGATATTCCTATCAGTATCATGCCGAATGCAGGTACACCGGTGAATGTGGAAGGAAGGAACATTTATCTTTCAACTGCCGATTATTTTGCGGAATATACCCGCCGGTTTATCCAGGCCGGGGCATCGGTGATTGGTGGATGTTGCGGAACCACGCCTGATTTTACCCGCGAAATGCGTAAATCGATCCGTTCGATCCAACCCAGGCGGACTGTTCAGAAACAAGTTAAAGTGACCGAAGAAAAGGCATTTGTTCCTTCTATCCCAACTTGTGAAAAATCAAATTTTGCAAAAAAGATCTGCGAAAAGAAATTTGTGACCTCGGTGGAGATCGTGCCACCTCGCGGTGCTGAAGCTTCACAACCGGTCGAACAAGCAAGGATACTTAAGGAAAGCGGTGTGGATGCCATTAATATTCCTGATGGTCCCCGGGCTTTATCACGGATGGGAGCGAGTTATCTTTCACTCATGATTCAACAACAATCAGGCATGGAGGTGATCCTGCATTATGCCTGTCGCGACCGGAATCTTTTGGGTATGGTGGGCGATCTGCTGGGTGCCTATGCTGCCGGAATAAAAAATATTTTACTCGTTACCGGTGATCCGCCGAAAATGGGTTCATACCCTGATGCCACGGCTGTGTTTGATGTAGATGCCATCGGTTTAACCAACGTGGTGAGTTACCTCAATTCAGGGCAGGACCTGGGTGGAAATCCAATCCCTCATCCCACCGGTTTCCACGCCGGCGTAGGGGTCAATCCCGGTGCTATTGATCTCGATTATGAAATCCGCCGTTTCGAATGGAAAGTAAAAGCAGGTGCCGAATATGCCATTACGCAGCCGGTTTTCGATAATGAAATTTTCTTCCGGTTTATGGACCGGATAAAACACATAAACATTCCGATTATCGCAGGTGTGTGGCCGCTGGTGAGCGTTCGTAATGCCGAATTTATGAACAATGAGGTGCCGGGGGCTGCGGTTCCCGATCCCATCATGAAACGAATGTATGCTACCAAATCAAAGGAAGATGCGAGGGAAACAGGTCTTGAAATTGCCAGGGAAACCATTCGTGAAATCAGGGGGGTAATTGCAGGGGTTCAGGTTTCTATGCCTTTCGGAAATATTAAATACCCCCTTGAAGTGCTCAAGGAGGTATTATAAAGAGAATTATGAAAAAGAAGAAGTTTTAATTTCTTTTACTATACTTTTTCGTAGTTCGAACTACATGTATATGTCTGTTATGTTGATGTTGTCGAGATATAAATCCAGTATTTCACTGGAATTTACTGCCACGATCTGATCGATCTCGTCTGAGCCAGGGAGGTAATATACCTCCACAAAAAAGCCATAAACTGCGTAAAGTTGTATGCTGTAGATTCCGTAAGTTCTCTCCGCTACGTGCTGACCATTGTTTAGTAATACATAACTTTTTAAGTCTTCGGTCAAGTTTTGAAAGTCAATTGATGTTATCACTTTGTTCAGGTTTTTAGTTTATGACTCAATTAATTAAGAAGAAACTTATAATTGCCAGAATCAGACTGATCAACTGAATGTAGAATAAGCTTTTTGAAAAGCTCTCCTTTGTTTCTTCATATTCTCTTTTTGCCAGTTGTTCATTTTTGTAATTCATTTTACCTTACTGATTTGAATAGTTTACCTTACCGGGAATCCCAATTAATAAAAGTCATACCAAAGTTTTAAATGCCTTATTAATCAATGATTTGTGGATGAAATGGCAATGGAGAAATACTATCCGAAAATGAAAGATTTATTAAAATCGGAGAGTGTTTTTGGAGATGTATCTCCGAATCTGAAAAATGGATCGTATTGTTTTTTGGAATATCTTCGTTACCTGTTTGAGGATACCGTGTTTATCATGCTTATTGTGAAATCATCCATAAAAATTGTTTTAACCTTCACGGTACTGCTTTTTTTTGTTGTATCGTGTGAACGCGATGTGCCGGTAAATGCCGGGATTGACTGTGAAAATTGTTACCGGGCAAAACCCGAATACGTTTCGTTGAATGCGGTTTTTACCATCAATAGCGAAAATCCCTTTGTGCCCCTGACCGTGTATGTTGGCGACGTTGAAAACGGTGAGGTAGATTGGATAGATACTGCTTACCAGGAAGACTATTGGCTTGATGTTTTGCCAGACAGGTATTATTCGGTAAAGGCAAAATATAAAGATGGAAACAACACCATATTTGTAATTGATGGCGATAAGGTGAAGCTTAAATATACAGAAACCTCCTGTGATGCAGCTTGCTACTACAAAACAGGAGGTTATGTTGATGTCAGGTTACGACCCTGAATACATTACCGGGTCGGAAGCGGTTTCATGAATTTTTTTTATCTCTGTCGCTGAAATACTTCATAAACTGAACCCGTTCGTAAACAGCCGGATTTCCGCTTTCTGCCTGGCTCATTTTTCCCCTGAAATCTTCTATCTTTTCAAAATTTTGACCGATCATCCATTTTTTTATATCCTTCAGCATATTCTGGATTTTTTCAGGTCCGTTGTTATACAATGTGGAAACTACCTGAACGGCATTGGCTCCTGCGAGTAGTTGTTTTACTACAGCTTCTCCGTTATGCACCCCGGTTGAAGCTACGAGGTCACAATTTACCCGGTTCGCCATAATTGCAATCCAGCGAAGTGTCATGGTCATTTCATCAGGGTGGCTCAATACATTGCCGGATGTTACTTCCATTTTTTCGATGTCGAAATCAGGGCTGTAAAACCGGTTAAAAAGCACCAGTCCTTCAATTCCCGATTTTGAAAGTTGCTGAATTGTATAAGCAAGATTTGAGAAATAGTAACTGATCTTAAAAGCAATCGGAATTTTGATTTTGTCCTTTAATTGTTTAATCACTTCAAAATAAAGTTGTTCGTTTTCAGCAGGTGTTTTGTTAAGGTTGGTCGGTAACACAAACATATTTACTTCCAGCGCATCAGCACCTGCAGCTTCTATTTCTTTAGCAAAATTGGTCCATTCGTGTTTCGACGCACAATTTACACTGGCAATTACCGGAATATCAACTTCCTTTTTTGCTCCTGAAATCAGGGAAACATATTTTTCCAGGTTCTGTTCCCTGATCCTGTAATCGAGGTAATCGAGAAACTCATCTTTGTATCTTTTGGGAGCTTCTTCCGCCATGATCTTTTCATATTCATGGGTGATCTCCTCTTCAAAGATCGACTTTAATACCACTGCACCTGCTCCGTGAGAAGCAAGTTTTTTAATTTTTTCTATTGAATCTGTAAGTCCTGAACTACCTACGATGATGGGATTTTTGAGCTGTAAACCCAGATAATTGGTTGTAAGATCTACCATTTCATGTTTGTTTTTGTTGAAACGGCAAATATAAACAAAGAATAAAAATGTTCAGAGATTTACAATAGCGGTTGATTACGAAGATTGTTGAATCAGGTCCTCTATTATGTTTTCAACCCTGATCCCTTCTGCTTCTGCTTTGTAATTTCGTACAATCCTGTGGCGTAAAACTGTGGTTGCCACTGCTTTCACATCCTCAATGTCGGGTGAGTATTTGCCATGAATGGCTGCGTGGCATTTGGCTCCGATAATGAGATATTGAGAAGCCCTGGGACCTGCACCCCAGGTCAGGTAGTTATCGGCAAACGTATTGTTGCCGGAACCCGGTCTGGTAAGCGAAACCAGTTTTACAGCATAGTTATAAACATTATCCGGAACCGGAATACGCCGAATTAAATTCTGGAAATACTGAATTTCTTCAGCATTCAGTATTACCTGCGATGTAGGTTCAAAATCGGCAGTGGTAGCCTTCACGATATTGATCTCTTCATCAAAGGATGGATAATCGAGCCATATGTTGAACATAAACCGGTCGAGTTGCGCTTCGGGCAGGGGATAGGTG
>JAGQVF010000294.1 GCA_020438135.1 Bacteroidales bacterium
AGCATGGCCTGATGAGTTTCAATGTACACTGCTTCGTTTGACAGGTCATCCTGAATAATGTGAATTCTGAAAGAGACCTGGGCATTTTGAAGCGGATGCCCGGTGGCATCGCGGGCAACAGCCTGGTAACGGAAAGATTGGGGCACCTGGGCAAGAAGGCTACCCGAAAGACTGATCAGCACGACCAGCAACATCAATTTTTTCATTTTAAAATGTATTAAATTCAACTCCAATAAAGAAAGGGCAGTTGATGCAGCCGGGTATCAATGATCACAGAGGCTGCCTATATGAAATGAGTGAAATGAGTGGTGCTAAATTATCAAATATGTAAATACAATTTATTTCTAAAGAATAATTTTTAATAGTAAGGTTTTGAAGCATTTAGAGTGTAACAAGAAGCCCTGACAACAGTTGCCGGGGTTAAATCTGATTTACCGGTTATCTTTCTTCCGGTTCGGGAGCTTTTCCATTGCCCTTCGAATCCGATTTGATGCTTTCATGTTTTGGCGCAGCAGGCACTTCTATCTCCGGTTTGTTGAGATCGGGATAGGTAGACGGATGTTTCCCTACGGTCAACAGGCCGTTTTCGTAATACAATCCTGCGCCGTCGGTTGTCATATCGTTGTCGTTGTGCAAACCCTGTTCAAGTTTCGTTGTGTAGTCCGCTGCGATCACCTCCTGAGGCAGTTGGGGATTTTCATAACCCTTCCTTTTGCCGATCGCGATGTAGGAAACCATCACGTTGCTTTTACCTTCTCCATTTTCCTCGATAGAAAATCCCTGGTTGTCGACTTGAGAAAGATAAATGCCTCCCGATTTTCCCATGGGCGTCACCGTTACGATCACCGGTTCCGAGGGCGAAACAGCATCGCTAAATTGTTTGTCGAAGCTAATGGTTGCCTTGCCATTGCTGAGGGTGGCATACCCGCATGTTTGCACGGTTACGTCGGTGGATACGGAAGTGTATAGAATGTCGTTTTCACCCTGGGCATTTTTCTGCAAATGCACATCGAGGTTGTTTTTGAAGACAGGTCCGTTAGCATAAGTCGCATAGTTTTTACCTTCGATGTAGGCTCCGTAAATTGCACCGTGAATATCAGCGCCAAAGAGATCGCCCCAGGCTCCGATACCGCAATTCACGGCGGGTTGGTTCTCTTTACCTGTACCATTCGAAATAATACTCGTCGTAAAATAACCCGCATATAATGAATTTCCGGAAGTTCTGTAAGATATTGCTCCCCAATTACTACCATAATAACTCCCCCCGAAACAACTTCCGCTCCTTGCATAATCAAGATCGGAGTATCCGGCTACACCAAAGGTATAAGGGTTTCCGTAGTAGTTGTAACCTCTTACTGCTCCCAATGTGTATTCTCCGCCATAAGCGGTTCCGTTTTCACCACCGGCATCAACACCTAATGCGGAAATGGCGTAATCACCCTGTCCGGATGTAAGAAGATTGGCATAAATACTAAAGTCGTAACCGCCGAGTATGGCGTAATTTCCATTGGAATTTTCACCGTAGACACCGAAATTCAAACCCCCCAAATAGCCGTAATTCCCATTGTTACTTTCACCATAAACGCTGTAATACTGGCTGCCCAGGTAGCCATAGTTACCAGAATATGTATTGATACCATAAGTTCCGATACCACCCGAATAACTTTTACCATAAACCCCATAACCGAATCCATTGTTAAATCCATACACGCCGTATGAATCGGTGCCGGCCGAACTGCTTTGCATTCCGCCGGAAAATGCCCATGAGTTTCCATCATTCCAGTTCTCCACATAGGATGTTGCAAACGGACTGTTTCCGGTGATATAAAGGCCATTGTATGTTCCCGGATAGTTGATGCGCATGTCTTTTTTAACCTCAACACCATAATAAGGATTTGAATCTCCAAAGCCAACCCTACCATCCGGATCGATATACATGGCCTGTGAAAAACTTCCTCCGGAAGCCCTGGTTTCGAAAAGCATGCCTGCAGATGATGTGGTGGTTTGAACATTCTCCATCACGCTGCTTATCCTTCCCGAAAGTGAGTAGCCCCCATTGGCTGATTCGTTATGAAAAGTGAGCCCGGCGCCAATTCCTGTGCCGGGAGATCCGGTAGTTCCGCGGGATATATCCAATACATTCTCGATGGTGTTATAGCTTGAATAACTTTTATTCACAACCATTTTTGCCCAGGGATTTCCAATGCCAATGCCTACATTGCCCGGTAACTGCATGATTGCATCATCGCCGGATCGCTCCCAGCATTCGGAGGATTTGGCATACAACGAATAAGGAACACTCAGAAGTTGCGATGTTCCCATGTTCTGGTAAGTTGAGCCTCCCGCAGGGTCTAACTCAACCTGAATGTAATATTCCATTTCACCCCAGTAAAGCGAACCAAGATCCCCAAGAACTGGAGTTCCCTCACCAATTACCAGGTTTACAAGCCCATATTCATTTGTTGTTACCGGGTGTATTTCCTGGTAATGAATAGTTCCTGTTGGTGAACCTGATCTGAGTGATATCCTGAAGGATACCAATTGATTTGTTAACAGATCACCTGATGAATTACGGGCAACAGCCTGGTAATTAAATTTTTCAGGTGACTGGGCGAATGTGACTGCAAATACGCCACACATCAGGAAAAAAAGGATGATTTTTTTCATATTCTTGTTTTTGATAAATGAGCAACTGTAGGTGATGTATTAAAAAAGCAGTTTAAGCTTTTTACTGCTGATTGTATTTCAAAAGCAATCTTGCCGGAGGTTCATCCAATTAATCCGGGACCTGGCTGTTCTCTCCGGCATTATCGTGAGCATAATCATTTTTGTCCTGGTTCTGAACTTCACCGTCCAGGTTGTAATCTGCTTCTAAATATCCCGTATTTCCACTTTGCTGATCCCAATAAATAATATTATCAGTATTATTGATTATTCCATCGGCATTGGCATCACCTGCATAAAGTCCGTATATACCACCTCCAATGATTTTAAGGGCATCGGTGCCATACGCTTGTGTTGAAGCTGTTGAAAAATCATACAGGTAAATTCCTCCGGATTCAGTTGCCGGCGTTGCAGATAATACTCCCAAATGGTTGCGATGCCATACCACAACAAAAGGATGATGGTAAATATTTGCTGAAAACTGGAGGCTGCTACTACCATCGGGTTCAACAACCGAACCATCATTCAACAGGATGGCAGCACGAATTTCCACCGCAGAAGAAGGCAGGGCTTCAGCAGCAGTTTCCGCATCCCTGATCTCGATCAAAACCCAGTCGACCATATTGGCAGGAACAGAAACCAGGCTTTCCGACCCTGAATAATCCCAGGGTGCCGTGTTAAATGGTTGCAACAGGGGAATAAATCCTTTCGAATTTAATGCCGTGTTCATACTGTTCCCGTTAAAAGGACCCTCGAGGTAAACCAAAAGGTCAAGATCGATGCCTACTATCGCCATATAAAATGGTTGCTGGAATCCTTGTGTAAGTGTATTGTTACCATTTGAAAGTGTTTCTGTCGCTAATTCACCCAACGTCCAACTGAGACTGATATTCCCGTTGGAATACTCTTCTCCCGCAGAGCTAATTACTGAAGGTGATATTTGCTGACTGAAGAGAATGACCGGAATATTTATAATCAGCACTAAAATCCCGATAAAAATCGATTTTTTCATGTTTTCAAAATTTGGGGATAAATTTACGAAATAAAATTTCCGGCTTATATCACTTCTATTCAAAATAAGTGCATTTTTTTTATTTTGCGGATAGTGTTGTTGTCTTGATTATACTCACCGGCTCTGCTTTAGATGGCGTTCGTAAAACATTCTTTACGATCTTGTTGTTATTCTCAAATAATGTGAACAAAAAAATCTCTGCTACCTAAAATAACTAGTTGAACTAAAATTATGAATATGAAACCAATCTTACTTATTTCCTTTCTGTTTTTCCCGGTATTTTTTGCTGTTGTAAATGCACAATGGATACTTGATCCTGATAACCCGATGCCGGTTTGTGAGGCTGAAGGCCTCGAATCTGAAATTACTGTTTTTGGAGATGAAAATGACGGAATTTATGTTTTTTGGCTCGATTCGCGCAATACGGCTGGTACGGGATCAAGCGAGATTTACGGTCAGCACTACAACAGTAGCGGGTATGCTCAATGGGAAACAGATGGCAGACTCATAGTTAGCCATTACAACAGGATCTTTGACTATACGATCCAGCGATTTGATGATGGAACAATGATCGCCGGATGGGCATCAAAAAGTGATGGCTATACCTATTCAGATTCACTTCATGTTCGCAAACTGGATGATGACGGTCTGGCTGTCTGGGCCAACGACTTGCTCATAGCCAATGCGGGGTTTGAACCCAATGCCATTTTAAGTGTAGGTGAAATGCAGTTCGTTAAGGATGACTTTTCATATTGTATGGCTTTTTACATCACATATTATGGTGGGTCGGGAGGCGTACATATGTCGCGTTTTGACGAAAGCGGAAGTTTGCTATCACCACCGGATGGAGTGCAGGTTGCTGGTCCCGGTGGGGTGGGTCATGCGGGTTTGTTGCCGGCATTCGACCTTAATAATAATGTATACCTCTTCTATTCTGGAGGAAATGGGGCAGGTGCTCCACTAAATTGTGTAAAACTCAATACTTCAGGTGGGGTAGTTTGGGGTCCTGAAAACGTAATTGATGGCACCACCGGGCTGGCTTATCAGTTTGATGCCATTAGCGATCCGGATGGAATTACCTTTGTTTGGGAAGGAAGCGGAAATAATACAGACCTTTTTACCTGCCGGTTTAATGCTGATGGTACACAAGGCTGGAATGGAAATGTTTTCCCGATCAGTGACGTGGAAGGTCAGCAAACTATTTTTGATTTGCACAAATCCGGAAACTATTATTTCATCACCTGGTCCGACGGCAGACCGGGAGTTGACCCGGGCAACTACGATATTTATGCACAGATTTTTGGTATGGATGGCAACATGATGTGGGCCGATGACGGCATTCCGGTGATGAGTTTTAATACCTATATTCCACATCCGAAAATGGGTGTTACGCCCGACAATAGCCTGGTGATTGCGCACCAATCCACCGTTGCAGGATATACAGCTCAAAAAGTGATGTT
>JAGQVF010000295.1:0-514 GCA_020438135.1 Bacteroidales bacterium
CGCTTCACGGTCGTGCCAGCCTGCCGCATAATACTGAGGTGGTTTACCGGCCTGGTCTATATAAACTATCATCCCTTCAAATCCATGACTGATGGCTTCATCCATCTGTTCCTGAACCGTGTCAGGCAGCGGAAGTATCCATGCTTTTACCAATAGCCATGGAACAAAGTACAACGATGATATAGATGCGACTATAAATACTATCCTCAGAATTCGTTTTGTTTTTTTCTTAGTCATTATTCAGGTCAGTTGATTTAGGATTGTTATCAGTTTACAAAAGTTTCCTTTATTACCGATTTAACTTCTTTAATTTCCGGTTGAGAAAGTCTGCCCAGTGTTTTTATAATTTTTTGCTTGTCAATTGTTCTGATCTGGTCAATGACTATCCATCCGATTTTCTGATCATGTTTTACTTCAATACTTGATGGATATTTTCGGGTAGTGGTTGTCATGGGTGCGACAATGATTGTACGAATGTGTTTATTCATTTCGTCAGGTGAAATTATCACACAGT
>JAGQVF010000295.1:600-3784 GCA_020438135.1 Bacteroidales bacterium
GACTTTCATCGTCAAAAACATCATTGAAAAGCAACTTATCGTCACCATTCTCATGCATATCTTTAAAAGCATTTTCCCACCCTTTTCCGGGAGTATCAATAGGTTTTATGATGATTCTGCCTTTTTCAAGGATTAATTCGACCTTGTCTTTAAAATTGTATTTTTCCAGCAATCTTTTGCTAAGTCTGAATCCTTTCGAATTTCCGATTTTTAAGATTGATACTTCCATAATTACATAATTTATTGTAATTACAAAGTAAATATTATTATTTTATTTCCACTTTTTATTTAGTTTAAAAACCGGGAGTAACGGTCTTACGATAAAGCCAATTGGCGCTTATTTCGCAAAATTTCGGTTGATATATATATTGTTCTTTCTTTCATGGTAAGAGGCCAACTTTTACGTTTGTGGCTTTAATAACCTCTTCTCTCCGATGTTATCGAATTATGGCGGAAAACCATATAATGTAGCGGGGATTACTTAAAAAAAAGCTGCAATCATCTGATAACAGCCTTTCACTCGTTTTGTTGGTGCCCAGAACAGGAATCGAACCTGCACTTCCTTACGGAAACTAGTCCCTGAAACTAGCGCGTCTACCAGTTCCGCCATCTGGGCGGGTTAGTTCGAAGTTCGATGTTTGAAGATAACCTCGAACATTAAACTTTCAACTTTGAACATCTTTTGTGCCCAGGACAAGAATCGAACTTGCACTCCCTTGCGAGAACATGGCCCTCAACCATGCGCGTCTACCATTTCCGCCACCTGGGCATTTTTTTATTTCAAAGAAACCTTAACTTTTTGCAATTTCCTGGTGGCGCTGCTCCTGCCGAAGGCAAGTCTACCTTCCGATAACTATCGGATTCGCCACCCGGGCTAATGCGGGTGCAAAACTAATAATTTTATTTGTTTACATTCAAAATTTATTTTTTGTTATTTTGCATCAACCTGTTGCCGGTGATCGTAGCCGGCTTGTTGTTTTATATGGTGCGAGGTACGGGGTGCGGGAGTTAGAAACCTGAAACCTGTCCCGCACGTGCGGGATGAAATATGATAGTATGAAAAAAGTTAAGATCTACGGTCAGCAAAACAGCGGTACGATTTACCTGGAATGGCTGATCAAAAGAAACCTCGATGTGGAACTGGACGAATCGCCGGAGCTTGGCTGGAAACATCGGCTGGCACCCGAAAAAGATGAAATTCCTGACCAGCATCGTGAGTCAACCCTGTTTATTTGTTTGGTCAAAAATCCCTATTCATGGCTGCTGTCGATGCACAAACGACCCTATTTCCACGAATCCCTTAAAAAGCTCAGTTTTACGGATTTCACCCGTTTTTCATTCGGCGATTACCGGAATCCGGTTGTGATGTGGAATAAAAAGATAGGCTCTTTTGTCGAACTCGGTGATTACGTGAACCACCACACGATGGTCCGCTACGAAGATCTTTTAACGGATATTGCCGGTTCGCTGAACAACCTTACTGAAAAGTTCGGAATTCCCAAACCAACTATTTACAAGGATATTAAAAACCTGCTCACCAATTCACATGGTATCAAAACGCAGAAATTTCACCGCGATTTTTACCTGGAAGAAAAGTGGAAAAAAGCGCTCAGACCGCAACATTTGGAAAACATAAATGGTTTTCTTGATAAAGATTTAATGCATACGTTGAATTATGAAATTCTCTGATCATGTACACTGAAAAAGACATCAAACAATTCGAATCGAAAAGCATAACCGTTCAGACCATCGACGAACAGATCGCCAACTTTAAAAAAGGATTTCCCTGGGCGAACCTCGTAAAACCTGCTGTGATTGGAGACGGTATCCTCGCCCTTACGCCGGCTGAGATCGACAAACTCGTCAACAGGTTCGATGAAAATAAGCGCTACAAACTGGTGAAATTTGTTCCCGCATCGGGTGCAGCCAGCCGCATGTTCAAGGCATTGTACGAATATGTGGCTCATGCCGCAACGCTGGATGAAGCCGAGCTGATCGAAAAAGACAAATCGTTCAATTCGCCATGGACCTTCATCCAACGGATCCGCGATTTTGCCTTTTATGAAGATTTGAAATCGGTGCTGAAAAAAAACGGCCATGATATCGATGCCCTGATCGCTGAAAAAAAATATGCCGTAGTAATTGATTTTCTCCTCAACGAAAAAGGATTAGGCTACGGCACCTTGCCGAAAGGATTGCTGAAATTTCATTCATATAACGATACCCATCGCACTTCGCTGGAAGAACACCTCGCCGAGGGCGCTGCCTATTGCCGTTCTGAAAACAACATCGTGTACATTCATTTTACGGTTTCGCCCGAACATGTTGAAAAGTTTGAAGAAAGAGTGCAGCAGGTGGCTGCCGGATTCGAGGAGCGACTGGGTGTAACCTATCACATCACTTTTTCGGTGCAGAAGCCTTCAACCGATACCATTGCGGTGGATATGGCCGACAAGCCTTTTCGGGAGACGGATGGATCGATCCTGTTTCGCCCGGGCGGACATGGCGCTTTGATCGAAAATCTGAACGACATCGATGCCAACGTGGTGTTTATCAAAAATATCGACAATGTGGTTCCCGACCGTTTGAAACCGGAAACCGTTCGTTATAAAAAAACCATCGGCGGCCTTTTACTGCGATTGCAGGAAAACATTCACACTTACCTGAACATGATGGACCATAGGAATCTGGATGAGCAAACCCTGAACGAGATCACTACTTTTGCCCGTCAGGAGGCTAACATCCGTTTCCCGGAAGGTTTTGACGGATTTGATCCGAAGAAAAAACAGGAATTGTTGTTCGATAATCTCAACCGTCCGATCAGGATTTGCGGCATGGTTAAAAACGAAGGCGAACCCGGCGGCGGACCGTTTTGGGTTCGAAACACCAAAGGAGAAGTGTCGCTTCAGATCGTTGAATCTTCACAGATCAACATGGAAGATGCAGAACAGAAAGCGATCCTCGACCAGGCTACACACTTTAACCCGGTCGACCTGGTTTGCGGACTGAAAAACTACGAAGGAGAACATTTTGAACTGGGTAAGTTTGTCGATCCCGAAACCGGTTTTATTTCCACCAAATCAAAAGGGGGAAAAAACCTGAAGGCGCAGGAATTACCCGGATTGTGGAACGGTGCCATGGCCGACTGGATCACCCTTTTCGTAGAAGTGCCGGTCATCACCTT
>JAGQVF010000296.1 GCA_020438135.1 Bacteroidales bacterium
TCCATTGTTTTTGTATCCGTTATGAGAGGCTAAAATAAAAAATATTCGTTTTCCTTTATCATTTTATTTCGGATTCGAACTTTCCTATTTGGAATTGATAAAATAATATTGATTATCCGCTCATGTACCAGATAAAGCCCCTTAAGATATTATTCACGCAGGTATGCCGATTTCGCTGATGTTTATGCTGTCTTTCTGCGCAAATCAGCGGGATCAGCGAGAAATTTGGGTTAGTGGGTGCATAGCGGATTAGCATAAAATAATATTTGGATTTGGATTTGCAGTATTGATATCCCGGATTTTTATCCATTGCATGCCTCTCCTGTTTGCATGCAAGCATGACCTCCCTAAAGGATTATGTATCAGTATAACTGAACTCATCGAAGTAAAAATTATTACCATTTCCGACAATTTGCCATTCTTATTGTTTAATAGCAGGGCTTGCCTCTCTTTTGATAACGAGTCCGAATTATATTAGGTTAAATCAAATAAATCTATGGTTATGAAATCGCTCAGCTTTGCTTTATTGATTCTCTGTTTTTTATTTCTTTTTTCAGGTATGGTTGCACAAACCCCGCAAGGCATCAGTTACCAGGCGGTGGCACGTGATGCCGGCGGCGATTTACTTGCCTCTACCAATGTCGGTTTACGCATTTCGATCACAAACGGAAACGGCGGGACGCTGTTATATCGCGAAACACACAATACGAACACCAATTCACTCGGCTTATTCACGTTGACAGTCGGAGGAGGAACACCCGTTTCAGGCAATTTCACGACGATCAACTGGAGCGGCACCACACCCTGGCTGCATGTTGAACTCGATCCGGCCGGGGGAACAAACTATGTAGATATGGGCACATCACAAATGCTGAGTGTTCCGTATGCCTTGCACAGTAAAAGCTCGGCGGCAGTGTCGGGTTCCACCGGATCGATCTCAAAGTTTGTTTCGCCCGGTTCACTCGGAAACTCGGTCATTACGGAAAATAACAACAACATCGGGATCGGAATAACCTCGCCCTATTCAAAACTGTATGTGAAAGGGAACGAAAACATACCTCAACTGATCGTGGAAGGCCCTTCAGCCCAAACCAATATCAACCCTTTGATCAAACTTATTAAAAACGGTTCGGAAGTGATGTGGATCAACTCCGACGATTTCCGGAATGTTTTTGTCGGCTATCAGAGTGGTATTTCGAACAACTCAACGGGAGGGGGCATCTTTAATCTGAATCTCGGAATTTTTGCCGGTGCAAGCAATACGGTCGGCAGCAAAAATGTGGCTGCCGGGGGTCTTGCACTTTACAACAATGTTGGAGCAAGTGGCAGTACGGCCATCGGTTATTATGCCATGCGCAATGCAAACAGCACCACCGCCACGTCGCTTACCAACAACGTTGCCGTTGGTTATGAAGCTTTATCCGGATCAGCAAACCCTGCCGCAAACACCGGGGTCAGGAATACGGCCATCGGATCTACTGTACTGAAAAATAACACTTCAGGGACGGATAACACCGGATGCGGATACCTTTCTTTAAGTGCGGTTACCACAGGCAAACAAAATACGGTGGCCGGATCGAATGCGCTTATTTTTAGTGAAACCGGAAACGATAACACAGCCATGGGATTTGGATCGCAATACAGCACCTACACCGGCTTCAGGAATACTTCTTTGGGTTCGAATTCGATGCTGATCACCAGCACCGGATCCTACAACACAGCCGTGGGTTACAACACCGGTGCAAATACTGAATCGTTTTTTAATACTACCTGTGTTGGTATTGATGCTACAGCCACTGCGAGCAACATGGTTCGGCTCGGCAATGTTTTCGTAACCTCGATTGGCGGTTATCAAAACTGGACCAATATTTCTGACGGACGTTTTAAGTCGGAAGTGAAGGAGAATGTTCCCGGACTTGATTTTATCAACAAATTGCGACCTGTCACCTATCGCCTCGACAGGGAAAAGATCAATGATTTTATCCGGGTGGATAAACACAAATCGGCAGGAACGGAATTGGCTTCATCCAGCGATCCTGATTTAACCGGCGATGCTTACTCAGCGATCACCAGTGGCTTTATAGCCCAGGAGGTGGAGTCGGCAGCCCGCGAAACAGGATATGATTTCAGTGGGATCGACGAACCGAAAAACGATGGAGATCCATACGGACTGCGGTATGCTGAGTTTGTTGTACCCCTGGTTAAAGCGGTGCAGGAACTCGACCGGAAAGTAGAATCCCTGCAAAAGGAAAATGCGGAACTGAAAGCGCAAGTCGCCTCGATGAGACGATAGGCTGGCAAAGTGCTGAAGTTGTTTTGGATATAAACGCTCTGGCTTAACGTATTGGAAATGGGTATTGGGAATTAGGGTATGGGGCATAGGTGGGCAAGCCAAATTACGCGGAGCAAATTACCAATTCAACCAATTCAACTGATTAAACCGATTCAACCGATTTAACTGACTCAACCAATTCAACCGATTCAGTTCCGCACGTGCGGAACTTCGCTTCGCTCAGCCAACTGTTTTTTGGTTCGATCTACCTTACGTTTTAATGCAACACGTTGCGATTTTTTTACGACACGTTATAAAAAATTTACGACACGTTATAATTTTTTTACGACACGTTATAATTTTTTTACAACACGTTGTATTTTTTTTGCGACATATTGTATTTACAGGGGCTCGTCGCTTGTTACTAAAGATGAAAACACCAGGAACTGCAATGACTGCTAATTTTATTTCAGGAAAGCTAATCAGGGAGTATTATTGCGGCATTCAAAGTTTTTATTGTGGCTGATATGGCCCGGCGATTTAGCCAGTTTTATCATAATAATCTTCAGCCTTTTTCAAGTTTTGTCTTTCAAGTTGTTTATGGTCAATTTTATTGAGTTTGTCCCTTGTTGATTCAGGAAATATTTTTTCCATTGTTTCACCATATTG
>JAGQVF010000297.1 GCA_020438135.1 Bacteroidales bacterium
TGCATCATCAGCCCACCATTCATAATAATCAACATCATCGGAAACCGGTGAACCATCACCACAGGTATTGGTAACCGGATGATAGGGTCCTGCACTGTTCAAAACATCTCCTCCCCACCAGTTGTCTTTAGCATTTTGAACCGCAGCGCAATTGTTAAAGAAGCCGTAACTGGTGTTGCCGGACAAATCATTATCTTCAACAGTACTGTTTATAACAGCATTTCCGAAATCATATGTTACAACTCCCCAATCCCAATTGGTAATATGAGAATTGGTAATAAGACCATCGATTGTGCCTTCTCCATACATTGTTACACCCCAGCTATCGGTAAGCCCCGTTCCGGTGATCACAGCATTATCCAAAATGAAGATAGCTGATGCTTTCGGATCACCTTTGGAACCATTTTCTTCCAGAACAGAAGGTGAAAGCGATTTTTCATTTGATTTCCCTGTTTTACTTCCACTGCAATAAACATATATACCGTCACCTACCGGATTAGTAACATCGCAATAGTCAAGGTATGCATCACAATCCTGAATGTTAAAACTTGTTTTTGATCCATCAACATCAACATTGTTGCAGTTGTTTCCTCCATTCTGGTAGGCATAGTAAGCAGTTTGTGTATTGTTCAATATAATATTGTTGCTGGTTATGGAACCTGATTGATACAGAAGAACACCTGATGCTGTCCATGTGGCTCCTGTCCACCAGATATCTTCAATCGTGCAATTATCCATGGTTCCGGATGGTCCATAAGATAGTTGAATTCCATTTTGTGCAGTTACGTTTGTCTGACCGGCACCCTGAACATAAATGTTATCTAAATCCACGGTAAGACCGGTTCCATTCAATGCAAATGCATTTTTCTGGAAGTCGGTAACATTTACCCCATTGATAGCTAAAGTATACGGACCCCCTGTGTTATTATAAGCATAAACAGATACGCCGTGTTGTGCACCAGAGAATGGAGTGTCGCGAACACCTGTTATATCTACATTCATAACCTGTCCACCTGAGTTCCAGAAAGCAAGGCCGACGAATGAATAGTTGGCATTCCCCTGTCCAAAACCGTCGATAGTCAGGTTTTTCAAAGTGAAGCTGTTGACGGTATGAGCACAAACAATGGCATATTGATCCTTAGAGGTTGTAAATGATAAAGCCAGAGAGGCAGGTGACTGAATAATGGTGCTGGCAGTACCCACACCCTGAATCGTCAAACCTTCCACATCAATAAGCACTTGTTCAATATATGTGCCTGCAGCTGCTTCGATAACATCATTCGGATCAGCATCATCTTCAGCAGATTGAATTGTCAGGTAGTAGGTGTCCTGGGTGAGGTTGTGAACCGGGTAATATCCATCGCAACTCAGCGGTACAGGCTGGAAGCCTGGAGTGCCGGGCTCATTATCTGTACCATCTGTTAGGAATGGGTTTACATTTGCATAGCCATCAATCAAACCATCAATAGCAAATGGGTCTGAGGTTTCAAACCAGTTGCAAGTTACATCCGGCCAATATGCTAACAAAGGATCCGTGAGATTTTGAAAAGCAAAACCACCACTAACAGTCCCTGTAAATGAATTGTTATTGGCGGTGAAATTTAGCTGAGATGGATCAATCAAATCTCTGATTTTTATCGCGTAAGTAATGTTGTTGTTGAAGAAGTTGCCAGATATTTCGATTAACCCCTCAGTGTTCTCATAAATATTGAGAGAAGAGTAGTTATTAATAAATGAGTTGTCAATTATCTGAACATTGTTATTATTGTCAGCTATGATCACCCCATTCTGATTATTGTACCAGGTGTCATCTGGAAAACTGGGATCATTATCTATAAAGGTATTGTTTTGAATTGTACCTGTGACCTGATTTAAATTCAGTGCCCAACCTTTTGTGTCTTCCCAAACATTATCCTGAATTGTGGTGGTAAAAGGAGCGTCCCAAATTGAAATACCGTTGGAGACATCGTTGTTTGTAAAATAATTATCAATCAGATTGAAGATAAGTCCTGTATTTAAAACACCTGTTAATCTCATGTTACCCGTTCCACAACTTGCAGCATTTTTGAAGATATTATTCTCAATAGTCCAGCTTGTACCAGATTTTCCTACCTGATCAAGAAATCTATTGTCAGTGGCTGTATTCACCATATCTAGTGTAAATCCTTTTATGCTAACAGTTATATCAGAAGCAGCCCCGGTAATGGCATGACCGCCGGCAGGAGGCTCAAGAATAGCCTCTGCAACGCGGGTTCCCGTGTTTGGACTTACTGCATTATTAGGCCCTATGAGCGATATCGATTTGCCAATAGTCAGGTTTTCGGGATATGTCCCTGCTGAAGCTTCAATTACATCTCCCGAAGAAGCAGCGTCAATTGCCGATTGAATTGTACAATATTCAAATGATGTATTCAGGTTTTTTACCGGCCTCACCGGGATGGTCCATGAAAGGTCATTGAAAGTACTTGTATAGCTGAATAATCCATTTGGACCGGCAATATCATTATCTGCAGGATCTGCAGTTGACCAGCTTAACAGGGTAGATGTTCCTGATATTGCAGGTTTCAGGTTAAAGGTTACACTGAATAGAACATCATTGCCAAGGGTGATTGGAGTCGGGTAAAACCCGCCGGCAATTATTTGTCCGCTAACATCATTTAAACTCGTTCCGGCTGAGGATAATGTACCATTCAAAACAGAACTGCTATATTCAAGTACTGCAGGATCATAATCCAGGGTTAGAGATATACCACCAACATTGGTGAAATCTTCAGCCGTTATTTCAAAGGTATATTGACCACAACTTGAAGAAGTTGGATTCTCAATGGTGATCACCGGTTCGGGTAATGTAGGTCCGAAAGTTTGCCAGCCAAAATAAGGATAACCGCCGTTGTTGCCAGCCACATCTTCTACCCAAACGTTGGTGAAGTCCCATCCTTCGTATGTCGGA
>JAGQVF010000298.1 GCA_020438135.1 Bacteroidales bacterium
CTTAACCCAGCAACAACTCGCATTGAAAGCAGGTGTCGGCCTCAGGTTCATCCGTGACCTGGAACAGGGTAAAAAAACCTTACGGATGGACAAAGTGAACCAGGTGCTGAAACTGTTTGGACAGGAGTTGGGGCCGGTGCCTATAGATCGGGATCGGTTGCTTTCGGAAAATTAACATCCATAAACTAATACACGATGAGAAAAGCGAAAGTCTATATGTCCGATTCACTGGTCGGGGAACTGGTTGAGACCGATGAAGGGTACAGGTTCTCTTATGAGAAAGAGTATCTCGAAAAAGAAAATGCCCAGGCAGTGAGTTTAACCTTACCCTTGTCAAATGAACCTTACACCAGTCCAACACTCTTTCCTTTTTTCGATGGGTTGATCCCTGAAGGTTGGCTCCTTGAAATTGCGGAAATGAACTGGAAACTCAATGCACGCGACAGGATGGGATTGCTGCTGGCCTGCTGCAGGGATTGTATCGGGGCTGTCAGCATTGTCGAAGGAAAAATAACTTAGCCATGGAGAAGAGATGTTTGTATTGTTATCAGTTGCTCGAAAACGGTGAGAAAGATTTTCATCCGGGATGCAGCAATAAAATGTTCGGGAAAAAAGTGCCACCGGTTCTTGATTACACCGAGGGTCAAATGCTGGAACTGGGCAAAAAAGTGATCAAAAGCCAGTCGACGGTCACCGGTGTGCAACCCAAACTATCCCTGAATATCGAGAAGATCAAACCCAAGGATCAGCCCGACCGATTCACCATTGTCGGTTTGTGGGGTGGATATATTTTAAAACCTCCCGCCGCTCAATTCCCTGAGTTACCTGAACTGGAAGATCTGACCTTACACTTGGCAGAACTGGCCGGAATAAAAACAGTCCCGCATTCACTGATAAGGCTTAAGTCTGGCAACCTGGCCTACATCACAAAAAGAGTCGACCGGAATGCTAATGGTAAAATTCACATGGAAGATATGTGTCAGCTCACCGAACGAATGACTGAACATAAATACCAGGGTTCCTACGAGCAAATCGGAAAGGCAATCGTCAAATATTCAGAAAATCCATTGCTTGACATTGTCAATTTTTTCGAACAGGTTATTTTCTCCTTCCTGACCGGCAACGCTGACATGCATCTTAAGAATTTCTCACTGATCGATCAGCCCGGATTAGGATACACCTTGTGCCCGGCCTACGACATGGTCCCCTCTAACCTGATCATGAAAGATGATCCGGAAGAACTTGCCCTTAATCTGAACGGTAAAAAGAGAAAGTTCAAAAAGGATGACTTCATTGAAGCCATGCGTAGGTTTAATATCGATCCCAAATCCATCGAAAACATATTCAAAAAGATGAACGATTCTGTTTCCTCATGGGAAGATTTTATCCGGATCAGTTTTTCATCACAAGAAATGAAACATAGTTATTTGGAGCTAATCAGGGAGAGGATTGATAGGTTGGGATAATTACCTGGTTCTTTCTTACCCTAATATAATCTGATACTCACACCTTCCCACCCGGGCTTCAACTAAATCATTGGCAAGAATATTTAGATAACCTTCCTGAATTTTATTTTCTACGGTTATAAACATCCTAAATCAATGAAATTGATGTACTCATCAATCGGATGTTCATAACAATTCTTAACCTGAAATTGTATTTAAAAAATTATCTGCTTTATCTTTGTAAGGCACTTTAAATCAAGTAGATATATAAGCAAGACAAAACAAGAAAAAGCAAATAAAAACAAGGTAGAGGTGGAAATAAATAGACAAATAAACAGGATAGGAGAGGAGC
>JAGQVF010000299.1 GCA_020438135.1 Bacteroidales bacterium
GCTCCCATTTGTGGAACCACCTCCACCAGATATATGTATCCGGCCTCAAGATCGGCCTGCAAGAAATCTTTGTTCTCTGCCCGCACCCAAAACAGATGTTGTCCCGGCTCACATTCATAGCGCATGTATTTGGGGCCGTTGAACTTTCCGATAACCTTTGTGCTATCAAAATAGGTGAAGTTTACCAGGGCACCCAATCCGCTGGCTCTCACAAAATAAACGACGGCCTTGTCGGCAGGAGCCGGTTCGATGATCTGGGATTGAAGACAGAATGGAAGAATCAAGGTAAGGATTAAAACCAATTTTTTCATTTTTCTTGTTTTTAATTTGGGGTAAGATTTTAATTTTTCACTTCAATATTTGATTTGATGTAAAAATAAACGGAATTCAGCAAAGTTTCAAACATTCGGGCAAAGATGCTGAGGCTTTGGCGAAAGATGATTTGGTAAGCCTTTCTATCCCTGAATTTTATCGAATATCTATCATCGAAATTTATATTGAGTATAAATTGGCAATTCAGGATATGTAACATGATGTTTTTTAATGAGTGAATTGTATTTTAGCAGGATGAAATTTGATAAGAATGAAGATATTATTGGCTTTATTTCTGTTTATTAGTCTTTTCGTTTCATACAATTTTGCGCAAACGGCAGATTTTGAGTCTACGCTTGACGACGAAAACCTGCTGATTAAAAGTGATTCGTTTTTGGTGGACTTCCATGGTCAAAAATTGTGGTCGATCAACGTAACGGTCGACCGAACTGTACACTACAAAATTTTAACAGCGGAAGGCAAACGTACCTTAAGTAAACTCATTCTACCACAATCATTCGACCCTTTGTATAAACCCCATAACTCCTCGATCAGAAATCCTCAACGGTTGTATGATGAGCTAACCATTACCGATTTTACGGTGGAGCGGTTAAATAGTAATTCACAGCAGCCCATTGCGGTAAACCGGAAAGTTGAGCAGATCAGGATGGTTAGTGACAAAGATCGCTTTGTATATCCCGAAAGGTTTGTTTATTCAATTGATGGTCTGGAAGTGGGTGATGAGGTAAGAATACACTACCACTATTTCTTTCCCTATTATAAAAATTATTTGCTGATGATGTCGAACCGGTTCTTTTTCCATGGCAACGAGCCGAAGGAGAAAATGTTCATGGCTTTGTCTCATCATGCCTACCTTGAAGCTGATACAAACAGCATAAACGGAGCTTTTCCAACGGTTGAAACCAACGACAATATCATCACATACAGGTGGCAATACAATAACCTTACAGGCTGTCTGGATGAACCGGGTTCGCGACCTTATCTCGAACTACCCTGGTTTTCGTTTACGCCTAAACCATACGACCTTCTTTACCAGGACTATAATTCCTTTCGGGAAGATTTTATTCCGATGTGGTTCTTTTTGGGCTATTCGCGCGAATCGAAAATAAGAACAGGAATAATAAACAATGATCTCGGAATAAACACAAAAGACAATATTAAATTCAGGAAATTAGCAGAACGCTATACATCCACTCTTTCCGATGATAGTTCAGGTATGATGGCCATTCGTAATTTTCAGCGGTATGTGATTGATTCGACACAATATAAAAATGATTTCGACCTGTTCAATAACATGCGCAATTATGAAAAAGATCATCCGGGAATTGAATTATTTGGCGGTGTGGTGAGAGAGCACAACAAGGAAAATATCTATTCCAACATGATCCCCAAACTGGCTTACTCCTTTTTTACAGCTTATGGAACTGATAAAAGAACAGGTGAAATGTCGAAAAACTACTACGCTCCCATGCTTGATAATGAACTACTCTTTTGCCCGATATTACATAATGACGCGATTTCTTTTCTTATGCCTAAAACCGACCTGCGCAATTTGTATGCAGAAGAGCTGCCTTTCTATTACGAAAACATCCCTCTTATCGTGATCTTTACTTTTGATTACGCCGGTTACAAGCGAAATTTCAATGAGATTTTGAGGTTAATAAATACACCTGCCAGTTCGATGAAAGACAATTCGAGAAAGGTGAACAGCATGGTTTCGATTGATTTGAATAACCTAACATCCACCTTCAATACCAAGGTTTCATTGTCGGGTCAGTATTCTACATTAACACGATGTATTTATCTGGGTGATGCTTGCGACTCTACGATTCATCCTGGATACATGAAATCTCCCTGGGAAATAAAAGGAAATACAACTTTGACCCATCTTAATGCCGACCGGGCTGAGCATTTTTTCCCTTTCCGGTTTACTGCAAATGCAACATACAACGATAGTTCTGTGATTTCAAAACGTAACGGGCACTACACAATTGATCTCTCCGGGTGGGTCAACCATGTGATCTTCGCTGATCTGATTGAAGGTTCCAGGTATACAGATTTTTATCCCGACTTTACTGGTTCGGATAGCTGGGCTTATATGATCTCTTTTAATGAACCTCTTGAAATTGTTGAAGAGCCGGAAGTTTTCCAGGTTGAGAACGAATTTGGCAGATTTGTTTTCAACATAAAACAAACCGGGGAAAAACAATTGCTGATCAACAGCTATTTTGCTACTGAATCCCATAAAGTTGAAAGTGCCGATATTCAAAAAGTTAAGGATATTTATAAAGCTATTTTGAAATCCGGAGAATGTAAGCTTATAATCCGTTCGAAAGAAGGATAAAATCATGCCTATTTTTCAAGTTATTGCCTGCTGTCTGAGAGAATCATCGGATATTTTCATTAAACCCTTCTGCAACCTCTCGAAGATACTGCCCTGTTTCAGGTCCCAGGTTAAACAGCAAATCGAGGATACTCAGGTTGGGTTGAAATTCGTGTCGCTCTTCAAAGACCTGCAGGTAGCGCGGGAAATTGATCTCAGGTTCTTTTTTGGGTGAGAAAGTTGTCCGGAGATCGGTTATATTGCCGCCAGGTTTGTGGTCGTATGATTCAGTGAGTTTTTGTTCGACCGAAAACCCAATCAGTTTCAGGATGGTTTTGGTGACAGCAAGATTGAATTCAAGAAGACCGGACTGTTTTTCTTCATAAAAGGGTTTGATCGCATCTTCGTAGTACATAAAAAAAGGTGCGTGTTTGTATGCTGATTCGATGGCACGCCAGTGCAGTTTTTGCCAGTCCTCGTGTTCGGATATCAGGATTTCGCTGATCTTTGTGTGATTTCCGTTTACTTTCACCACAGGCACTGATAAGTCGAGCAATCCGTTGGCTGTTGCTATGCGATAGCGGTTTCGCCAGGTTTGTTTGGGATAGGTTTCATTGGCTTCGATCAGCACCTCCCCTGCTCCTGCGATGGCCGCAAAATAGCTGGCCGGACCAAAACAGGCAGTTGATAACAGAAGTGTGTGGGTGCTTTGCATGTGGCAAATGTAGAATTATTTAAGGATTCTGGAAGATTGGAAGAGTGGAAGATTGGAAGAATGGAATAGTGGAATGAT
>JAGQVF010000300.1 GCA_020438135.1 Bacteroidales bacterium
AAAAGAATACCAGCAGGGGATCAAAGAGGGATTGACCGCCAAGGAAATACTTGAAAGAGATAAGAATTTTGGGTTGGGATTGAATACTTATAAGTTTCTGGCGCTGAACTATGCGGCTTTGGGTAACAATGAGCTGGCGCTGAAATATCATGACCGCTGGGAGGAGCTATCCGACTCAACTTTTTCGGAGGCGAATGCCCGGGCCATAAGTAAACTTGAGGTAGAATATGAAACTGAGAAAAAGGAGAAAGAACTTTTAAAAGAAAGAGCCAACAATGAAAGGCTGGCCAAAGAAAAAGCCCTTGCTGAGATACGCGTTTATAACCGGAATAAATGGATCATTGGCATCTCCGGTCTGAGTCTTATCATTATCCTGTCGGCCCTGGCTCTGGGCCAGCGAAAAAGAAGAAAAATCCAGGCTGAGAAAGATGCGGCAATCATCGCGGAAAGAGAAAAGGGACTGAAAGCAGTTATTGATGCACAGGAGGAAGAACGGCAAAGAATTGCCAAAGATCTGCATGATGGTGTTGGTCAGCAGGTGAGTGCCATCAAACTACACTTGCAAAACATCGCTAAAAATGTGCAGCACAGCACCAATAATTTTAATACTGAATTTCAAAAGATTTCCGGAATGATTACAGATACCGGAAACGAGATAAGATCCATCAGTCACCGAATGATGCCACGGGCCCTCACTGAACTGGGTTTAATTTCGGCGCTCGAAGATATGATCGATAAAAGTTTTACCTACAGCAAAATATCCTGCACCTTTGAACATCATGGCCTGAACGAGCGTTTACCGACAAATCTTGAGATTGGTTTATACCGGATTGCGCAGGAGTTGATCAACAACATTATTAAACATTCTGCTGCTCATAAAGTTGATATTCAATTGATGAAGACGAAAACCTTTGTTATTCTTATCGTTCAGGATGATGGAGTTGGCATGAACCAGGAACAGGAAAGAGGGGGCATAGGCATGCTGAATATCAATAACCGTTTGCGCACCATCAATGGCGAATTAAATTTTGAATCGTTTTCAGGAGAAGGAACAACGGCCACAATTCGGATAGCAATATAATCAATGGGAAACAAAAAATATCAAATCATTCTTGCGGATGATCACGACATTCTGCTCGATAGCGTCGAAAAGCTGATCACAAAAGAACCCGACCTGAGCGTAATTGCCAAAGTAAATTCAGGTTATGAGTTGATGCGTCAAATTGATGTTTCCTTCCCCGACCTCTGTATTGTAGACCTTGATATGCCGGGTATGAACGGATTGGTTGCTACTGAAAAACTGTTAGGATTACATCCCGGTTTAAAGATCATGATCCTGAGCATGCATACTGAAAAAAGCATTGTTAAGAAACTGATGCAAATGGGGATCAAAGCGTACCTTACAAAAACCAGCGACCGTGAAGAGTTGCTGCATGCCATCAGGCAGGTTTTAAACGGGCAGGAATATTTTTCTGACAAAATCCTTTCTCAACAAAACCTGTCTAAAATTGAAGCAGATAAACAGACTGAAATCAGGGATATCAGCTTTCTGAGTGATCGTGAAATGGAAATTGCTGCATTGATTTGTGATGGACTTACCAACAAACAAATCGCCGAAAAAATCAACCTAAGCCCCAAAACGGTAGATAATCATCGAACCAACATGATGCGAAAACTGGACGTACACAATGTGGTAGAGCTAATTCGCGTATGCCTTAAACATGGCATTTGTTAAAATCAAATAATCAACCTAAACAAAGTAACTAAAATGGCATACAACCAACATCTCGCTGACCGCATCGAAGCCTACCTGCAACAAAAGAAAGTCCCCAACGAACCCAAAAAAATGATGGGTGGCATCGCCTTTATGGTAAATGATAAAATGTGTGTCGGG
>JAGQVF010000024.1:0-3626 GCA_020438135.1 Bacteroidales bacterium
GCGGCTTCATAATCTTTCAGTTTAAATTCGATCTCCGAAATGCGGTATTTAGCTTCGGCACCGGCTGCGCCCTGTGAAAACGTCACAATATCTTTAAACTGACTTTTGGCAAGCAATATCTCCCCGGTTTGCAACAACGACCTGGCGCGGATGAGCATCGCTTCCAGCTTCATCTCGTCGCTTATCTTATCAGATTTTAAAAGTTCTCCAGCCGGTTCGATCGCTTCGTTCAGATGACCAAGAACAAAATTGTTTTTCATCTGTCCGTATAGTGCTTCCTGCCTGATCTGTTTGTTTTCTGTGAATGTTGCAAGACGATTAAAATGCGCCAGTGATTTTTCATTTTCGCCGGCATCAAACTGAAGCTGCGCTGATTTCAGCAGGGCACTTTCCGTAAATTCAGATTGAGGGCTGCTCACAACAGCCTCATAGTTCTCAAGCGCCTTCGCAGGTTGGTCATTTTGATAATAACTCTCAGCCAGGTAAAAACGGGCGCTTAGTCCAAAGGCACCATTCGGGAATTTATCAACATATTGTTGCAGGTTGCTAGCCGCCTGATCATATTTGCCGGACATATACAAATTCTCTGCTGAAGCATAGCTGATCGAATCTTGCTCCGAAGCCGTGATATTCGCAAAAGAGAGATCACCGGCATAGTCGATGTATTCGCTCACACGGCCCAGATCCACATAAATATTCCGCAGACTGGCCAGCGCCTCTTTCGATTCGGGTGTTGCCGGATAATCTTCTACAACGCCTTTGAAAGTTTTGATAGCGAGATCGTTCAACCCGTTGTTGTAGTAAATTAAGCCGGCTTTTAACCTCGACCGGATCGCGAAGTTGCTCTTCGGATAATCGGAGATCACTTTTTTAAAACTGATCAGTGCCTTTTCATTGTCGTGCATCAGCAGGTAGGTGTTACCCGATTCGTAATACGCTTCGCTCACATAACCCGATTTGGGATAGGCAGAGGCAAGTTGTTTCAGTGTTTGGATCTTTTCAGGGTACCGTTGCAGAACACCCAGCGCTTTTGCTTTTTGAAACAAGGCGTAATCGACATCGATCACCTTCAGGTTGATTGCCTTGTTGTAATATTCGATGGCATTGTCGTACTCCTTGCTGATAAACCATGAATCGGCTGTCCGCAAAAATGCATCGGCAACCAGTGTTTGTTCTTCATCCGAAAGGTTGGCAATAAACTGTTTGAAATAATAGATAGCCCCGCTGTATTCCTTGCGGTTAAATGAACTGTAAGCGAGGTTGTAATTGGCCAGGTTGTAAACATCGAGTTTTTTTGCACCTGTTTTCGAAAGGAATTCGAGGTAGTATTTTTTTGCAGCCCAATAGTTTTCCTGCCGGTAAAATGTTTCCGCCATCCAGAAAAGGCTTTCGTTGGTGATATTGGGCAGGGTGTTGAGCTCATAAGCTTTCTTAAACATTTCACCTGCTTCTTCATATTCAAACTGGTTAAACAACTCAATGCCCCGGTAATAAGTGATCTTCTGAAAATTGCTCTTATAGTCGGGACCTTTCACCCGGATGTTTTCGAGGGCATCACGGGCATCTTCATAATTGCGGGTTGCCAGCGAAATCCTGAACAGAAAATTCCATGCTTCATCGGCACGTTCCGAATCCGGGTATGCTTTGATGTAATTCCGCAGGGCTTTCACTGCTTCATTGTAAGGATCGTAGGACAATTCAAAGGCAAGCTGTGCCTGTTTAAATAGCGCATCTTCCCTGATCTCACGGTCGAAAGGTATTTTATATGCCGACGTAAATGCATTGGCAGCAAACTGCTTCTCACCGGTTTGGAGGTAGCTGGCACCGAGGTAATACCAGGCATATTGCGCCAGCGTATCTTCTCGTCCGGTGGCTTTTTGCAGGTAGTTGACCGCCTGATCGTATTGTTGATCAGTGTAAAGGGCAAAGCCATATTTGTAGTTGTCGGCACGGCTGATCCTGGTGCGGGCTTCCTGCTGGTATTGTTTCAGATAGGGCAGTGCTTTTTCATATTCGCCAAGGTTAAAATACGATTCGCCCAACACGCGCGTAAGTTCGGTGGCACGGCTTGGTGTGGCATTGATGAGCAGGGGTGGAGCCATGTCGATCACTTGTTGGTATTTGCCCTGGTGGAAATAGATCTGTACAATATAATAAGGTGCAATGGCACTGAAGTTAGGATCGGATTCCAGCGCCTGGAAACGGGTCAGCGCCTCATCGTAAAGGCCGTCGGCATAAGCGATATGTGCCAGGTAATATGACGAGGGTGAACTGTATTTTGAATTTGAATTTGAATTGACAACTTTTTTAAATTCCTGAACAGCTTTTTGATTTTCTTCTTTTCTGAAATAACAATACCCTTTTTTAAAGAAAAGCTCCGATTTCTCTTCCGCCGAGAATCCGGTCATGTCCACCGATTCAAAGTTTTCGAGCGCCTTTGAATATTTCCGGTCGCGATAGGAGAGAAGCCCCAGTTGAAAGTTGACCCTGTTCTTATATGAGCTGGCCGGATAATCGGCCAGAAATTGATCGAGTTGGTAAGCTGCATCATCATTGTAAAGCGCAACTGCGCAAAGGGCATCATAATATTCGGCACGGATCCGCAGGACCGAATTGGGGTTGTTGATATGATCAATCAGGTAATCAAATTTCTCACGGGCGGCTCCGTATTTCTCCTTTTCGTAAAGATCCATGGCGTCTCTGAGGACCGCTTCCGGCTCATCATACACGGCGGTTTGTTGAGAAAAACCTGTTGAAAGGAATCCAACCCATAAAAAAATCGCGATCACTACCCTGAATATCAATTTCATAGATGCTCAATGTTTAAGAAAAAAATCCTTCCGGATTCGAACAAAATTACAAAGTAAAAAGAGGGTAGTTGTTTGCGATAGCCTGAAATTATAACACCAATATGTTAATAACTCTGAACAAACGTGGAAGGTATACGAATATTTTGTAGTGGAGTGGGAAGCTAAGTATTATTACTTTAGAATTTGAGATTTATTATCTTCCATATACGGGATTAACTGAATCAACTGGTTTAACTAATTCAACCGCCACACCCCATTAGCACCTTTAACTTCACACTTGAAAACGTGAAGACGCATTTAGCTATTAAAATTTCACGAAGTATAATAAATTGAAATATCTTCGCATACAAACAAATAGTTTTAACAGGTCGTTGTATTAAAAATAATATTTATCATCATGAAAAACATCATTCCCCTTTTTCTTTCGATTATTGGCTTTGTCTCTTTGCAGGCCCAGGACACCTTCTCCATTGTAGCCGTTGATACGGTTACCGGAGAGATTGGAAGTGCAGGTGCTTCCTGTATCGGGGCACCGCAAATACCGCAGGGTTGTTATATTCTGAGTGATGTGCTTCCGGGCATCGGGGCCATCCACACACAGGCTTATTATACAGCCGGCAATCAAAGTTATGCCCATTCGCTGATGGAGTTGGAAGTCTCTCCGGAGCAGATGATTGATTCACTGGTGGAGCACGATTCGGGGAACAACCCGACCATCCGGCAATACGGGATCGTCGATTTTTATACAGGTTCGCCACGTACAGCCGGCTATTCTGGGGTAAATTGTGATGATTACAAAAACCACATTGTCGGACC
>JAGQVF010000024.1:3701-6095 GCA_020438135.1 Bacteroidales bacterium
GAAGGCGAACTGGCCTGCAAGCTGATGGCGGCTTTGCAAGGTGCCAAGGTGATTGGTGCCGACACCCGTTGCTTCGACGATGGTGTTTCTTCACTTTCGACTTTTCTGAGGGTTGCCCTTCCTGACGATCCGCCGGATGACCTTTATCTCGATCTCAACATCCCATCGGTTCCTGCCGGCATCGATCCGATCGATTCGTTGCAAACCCTGGTAGATGAATGGGGTGGCTGTCTGGTTTCGGATGTGGAAAGTTTTATAGGTACTGATCATCCATTGGTGTATCCAAACCCGGCGAGGGATTATGTTCATTTACAAATTGCTCCCGGAAAGTTGAGAAACAGTACGGTCACCTTTTACAATAGCAGGGGAGAGGTTGAATGGCAAGGGGCAGCTCCGGCTGACAACAAGCTTGATTTCGATTTGCCGGCTGGCATTTATTATTTACATATCAGTAAAAACGGCCAGCATATTTTGCGGGAAAAGGTGATGGTAGTAGAGTAGAAACGGCTGTTATTTTTCCGGATTGAAAATTACCAAACCTTTAATGAACCTGTAATCTTTTTTGTTCAAGGTATACAATTCGAGGCCATTGGCTATTGCGGAGGCTGCAATCAGGCCATCCGGCAGGCTTAATTTGTGACTTAATGAATAATTAGTCATGAGGTCAAGAAATATTTCACTCGTTTTCGCATCTGGGGCAATTAACGTCAGGTTATTGATATCCTGTTTAATTCTGGAAAGCTCTTTTTTATTGAGGGCACCATAAAGTAATTCACCCGCAGTAATTGTGCTTATGGCAATATTGGATTGACCAATTTGCTTTAACACTTCAATAATTTCTGTACTGTTTTTATACAGTTCAATTATTACATCCGTATCACACAAAATTAACCTGCTCTCTTCCATGCCTTATCTCTTAATTCACCAGCATCAATATTCCTTCCCGACCATAATCCGGCAGATTTAAACAGATCATAGTTGCCGGACTTTTTCTGGTTTTTGATTTCAACAATTTCGACAAAATCAAATTGCCTGATAAGTTGCAGCAAAAAAGATAACTTGTTGGTATCTTTAATATTCAGAACTATTTTATTCATAATGATTATCTATCATAGCGAATTGCGACCATACAAAGATACAATATTCATTTGGGTAATATACATGTCAGGAAATTACAGTAAATCAAAAGGCTATCTGCCAGAAGATCACCAGCAAACAGCCTTTCGATAAATAGAAATTTTATAATACTTAATCAGCTGATTTTCCTGCCGACATATTTTTACTTCTTTCGATCGATTGCAACGCCAGGTAATCTTTACCATGTTTGGCGATGTTTTCGAGCTCGGTATCATACTGATCGAAATGGCGCTCTTCGTCGGCCACAAGTTCTTCAAATATTTTTTTGGTTACCGAATCGGCATTGGCAGCAGATTCATTGGCCATTTTATTATAGTCCATGGCACTCTCTTCTTCCATCGACCGTGCTTTTTCAAGCATTTTGGTGACATCGTGAATATAATCAACCGGTTCGGCCACTTCCATTTTTACTTCTCCGCCAAGGAAAAGAATTCTTTCCGCCAGTTTTTCCACGTGCATCATCTCTTCAACAGCCGTTTTTTTGAATAATCCGGCCAACAGGTCGTAAGCCTGGTCATCACAATGAAAATGGAAATACATATACTGGTGAACGGCCGCAAGTTCGTCGGCAACCGCCCTGTTCAACAGTTCAATACTTTTTTCGTGCATATCTCTTATTTTTTGATTTTGGGCAAAGTTAATCAATTAACAACAGTTCATTGTTAAAACATCCTAAATAATTGCATATGTTCAGGTTGAATTAAAAACCTATTTTTGTCTGTACCGAAACAGTGAAAATGGCTGATAAAAAACTGACAAAAAAAGAGCGATACGAAAAAGTGCTGAACTACTTTGAGGAGCATAATCCCTCCCCCGAAACCGAATTATCCTATGTAAACCCCTATGAGTTGGTAGTTGCCGTGATCCTGTCAGCACAATGCACGGATGTTCGGGTGAATAAAATCACGCCACCGTTTTTTGAACGTTTCCCGGATGAACAGGCTCTCGCCAAAGCTTCAACGGAGGAAGTTTACGAACTGATCAAAAGTTGCTCATATCCCAACAATAAAAGCAAAAACCTGATCGGCATGGCCAAAACGCTGATTGAAGAGTTTGGTGGCAAGGTTCCTCCCGATGTGGATGAATTACAAAAACTACCGGGAGTCGGCAGAAAAACGGCCAATGTGGTTGCATCGGTGGTGTATCGTAAACCGGCCATGGCGGTAGATACCCACGTGTTCAGGGTGGCAGCCCGCATCGGTTTAACAACAAATGCCAAAACCCCGTTGGCTACTGAAAAACAGTTGGTGAAGTTCA
>JAGQVF010000301.1:0-536 GCA_020438135.1 Bacteroidales bacterium
GTTCGAAGGATCAAGAACTACAACTGCAGGTTTCCCAGTTTTCGGGCGGTGTGATTAAATTCCTCCACGATCTCATTCAAAATATCAGCTGCCGGACTTACCCGATCGATCATCCCCGACACCTGTCCGATCTCGAGTTCACCTTCATCTAAATCCCCTTCGAACATACCCCGTTTGGCCCGTGCACGACCCAAAAGTTCCTTGAGATCCTCAATTGTGGCTCCCCGGTTTTCAGCTTCTTCCACCTGCCGGAAAAAACTGTTTTTGATCAAACGGACCGGAACCAAACGTTTCATTGTGAGTTTTGTATTTCCTTCACCTGCCTCGACAACCGCTTTTTTAAAGTTTTCATGACCGGATGATTCAACAGAAGCAGCAAAACGACTCCCGATTTGAACCCCATCTGCACCGAGTGCTATGGCAGCCAGCATCGCCCTGCCTGAGCCGATCCCTCCGGCTGCGATCAACGGAATATCCACTGCATCCCGCACCTGCGGGATCAGCACCATGGTGGTGGTTTCATCGGCACCATTGTG
>JAGQVF010000301.1:584-955 GCA_020438135.1 Bacteroidales bacterium
GGGCAAACTTTACACTTGCAACTACATGCACAACGGTGATACCATGATCTTTCAGAAAGGAAGTGTATTTTTTCGGATTTCCTGCCGAGGAGAAAACGATCTTCACCCCTTCTTCGACAATGATTTTAATGTGTTCATCAATCTGTGGATAGATCAACGGCACATTCACGCCAAAGGGTTTGTTAGTTGCCGACTTGCATTTACGGATGTGATGCCTCAAAATTTCGGGGTACATCGATCCGGAACCGATGAGACCTAATCCGCCGGCATTACTCACCGCCGACGCCAGCTCCCAGCCGCTACACCAGATCATCCCCGCCTGCACGATGGGATATTGAATGTTGAATAATTGTGTAATTTTGTTCATGTTA
>JAGQVF010000301.1:1032-3477 GCA_020438135.1 Bacteroidales bacterium
AACACTAAAAGCCAAAGACCAATAGCTAAAGGCAATTTTATGAGCAAACGCAAGATCGAAATATCGAAAGGCTTTGAGGAGGAGAAACGGAAGGAGGAAGAGGCCTTCCTGAAGCTTTCCTTTGAAGAGCGATTTATCAAAGTATGTGAAATTTCGGAGATCATGCTCCGGATGCAATATGAAAACGGGGTGCTGCCGAAAGATGAAAACTTTACTTTAAGACGAAAAAAAGATTAAGTTTCCGACTGATCAATTACATCGAGTATGGTGAATTTACCCGGCAAATGGTGATACTCAAATTTCCGGATTTTGCCCGGCCTCCCGTAAAAATTAATATGGATTTTTCGGTCGGGTAAAAATTCTGAATGCTGAAATTTTTCGTCCTTTTCCAAAAGGCTTTTAAACACGTATTCGAGCTGAAAAATCTCTGCTCTTTTGTAAGCGTTGGTGGCTGTAAGTATAATTGTGTAGTATCCTGGTAATTCCTCTCCCTCCTCATCGTCGATAATTTCACCATCTTCCGGATCGTTGCTCTCCTGCCAGTTGGCCGGGATGATAAAACCTTCGTCTGTCATCAGTAATTTTCCAAAAATATCTGCAATGCCTGATTCTTCTCTTTGATAACGATCATTGAAATAGTTCATATCAAACATATCTCTTAATTTACCTGCCTTTTGCCCAACGGTAGATGTTTTGGTATCAAAATAATTACAAATTTCTGAAAGAGTCGCGTAAGGTTCGAAGGTTTTATCGCTGAGAAAATTAACACTTCCTATGGCCCAGATTATTGACGCTGCCCAAATATTTTCTTTTCCACGCTTGAAAAAATCTTCATCACTATCGCAGATATCATTCAACAAAATCAAACACAATTTCCTGTATTCCTCATTGAGATGTTTTTTACAATAATCGGAAACCAACTGACGAGTGTTTGTTTGTTTCTTCAGAGAGGGGTTAATTTCTTTGGTCATCTTTTCGGGAATTAAAAAGTTATTATTTCCATCACGGGTTAAAATTACAGATTCCTGTTGATCCATCTTTTCAACAGCGGATCGCTGATGTAATAACCATTCTTTTCGCTTTTGAAAAGAATCCCCATTCCCTGCAGCTTTTTTGAAGCCCGTGCTATATTGATATTTTTTGATTTCAACCTTGAATACACATTTTTTCCGTTTTCAGCAATGGCCCGAAGCGTATAAACATATTCCCGGTTGTTGGAGATATCCTCCCACACTTTTTCGAGGTAATCGGTTTCTGCCGCTGTCATTTGGCTCATCAACTCATCTATATCCGGTAGTCGGCTTTTGATGGCGTTGAACAAAACCGCCTGTTGAAATGCCAGTTGCGCATAATAAGGATGGGCCATTGTTTGCTGAATAATGGCATCGATAAAACCTTCAGTTACTTTAAGTTTCAATTGTTTGAACCCTGAAAGCAAATGCTTTTTCAACGGTTCATTTTCCATATAACCCAGATGCATGATGCGGGCCAGCCGGTAAAACGGCGATTTGCTGTTGACAAACATATTTTGCATCACCGACTCATAGCTCCCCGAAAAAATATAGGTGCTGTTTTGGTGCTGCTGGATTTTGGATCGAAACAACTTCACCAGGTCGCCTTTCGGATCGAACTTGTTCAGATCACCGAACTCGTCATAAGCACAGATTATCCGGGCATGATGTTTTGCAGTGAAAGTATCCACGAAATCAATGCTTTCGGAGATCAGCTCCCACTCATCCTTGTTGTTTTCCGTGAAGCCGATGATAAATTGAAAATCATCCAGCACTGCTTTCATCTTTATGTTGGAGATCATTGCCGAAGCACTGTTTTTGGCAGCGATGAATTGTTTGTGAAGTTTGTGATTTTTCAGCACTTCTTCGGTAATGGCGGAGGAGAGCAGTTCCAGCGTAGGATTGGTAAATACATCGATGAAGGCTGTGTAATGATCATCTTCCTTCATGCGGTTTAAAACCTCCATCACCAACGACGTCTTTCCAAAACGACGGGGCGCTACAAGTACAACACTCTGGCCCATTTTCAAGTAAGTCGTAAGTAATTCTATTTCTTTTTCCCTGCCGAAAAAATTTTTTCCCGTTACGGGTTTTCCTACCTGATACATAGTACATGTTTTTGTATGATACAAAGATATGTATTATATTTTTAATACACAAACTTGTATCATACACTTTTGTGTATAAACAGAAAATTCCTATCCACTAAACCATACCAATCCTTATTTGTTACTTTGGTGCAATAAGGTTATCAATAAACAAAACAATATGCAACTTCACAAAATAGAAACCGGAAATTTCATGCTCGACGGCGGTGCCATGTTCGGCGTGGTGCCCAAAACATTGTGGGAAAAGTCGTATCCTTCCAACGAAAACAATCTTTGCAACTGGGCCATGCGCTGCCTGCTGGTGGTGGATGGCGACCGGAAGATCC
>JAGQVF010000301.1:3618-3850 GCA_020438135.1 Bacteroidales bacterium
TCACCGACATGGTGCTCACCCACCTTCACTTCGACCATTGCGGTGGCAGCATTATAAAAACCGGCGAAGATCAATATGAAACAGCCTTTAAGAATGCCACATACTGGATCGGCAAAGGCCATTGGGAGTGGGCCACGCATCCCAACCGTCGGGAAAAAGCCTCTTTCCTGGAAGAAAACATTCTCCCGATCAAAGAGAGCGGTCAACTGAAACTCGTTGAAAAAGAAGGTGA
>JAGQVF010000302.1:0-740 GCA_020438135.1 Bacteroidales bacterium
ATTTACAAATTCCACTTAGTTGTCCGTTATTCCATTTTTTTTCAGTTGCGTTAATCGCGCCGTCATACCATGAAACGGCTAATCCATCTCTTAATCCATTTTTGTATTTTGCATCATAAATAAGTTGTCCGTTTTTTGACCACTCTTTATAATTCCCCTGTTTTGTATTTGTGCGATAATTACATTGAAGTTCTTCTTTTATGTTTTTATCGAAATTAGAATAATAGGAATCCATTTGAATTTGTCCGCTTGCAAAATAATCCTGGACATGAATCAGGTTGTTTTCATCAGATTTTTCAATTATTCTTTTAAAAACAATTGTATCATATTTTGAAATGGGATAGTGTAGAAGAAATGTATCAACAGTTTGAGCTTTTAATCCAACCGAAGTCAAAATTAGTAACAATATAGTTGCAAAATGCTTCATTATAGTGGGATATAACTTCCTGCTACCAACACTCCAATGCTCGCAAGCATTCCTAAATACGACACTGTTATTTATTATCAGGTTTGCATGGTACGATTCCAGTGTTTCAGAAAGCAAGTTATTAATCCATGTGTAAGCAATTACACCCATTAAGTTTTTTTAAATATTTATAAAACGGCTTTAAATATCTCTGTTTGGCGAAAGCAAGTCATACATACATGTTAATACTCTACCGGTCAAGGGATTTCTATGCCCGGCTAAAATAAGTACAAATTTGTAACATCTACAGGATCAGCAGTAATTTATTGGTAAT
>JAGQVF010000302.1:829-3859 GCA_020438135.1 Bacteroidales bacterium
CCGCCTGAAAATATCATGCTGATCACTTTATAAAATGATGCTGATGACTTCCTTAAGTCATGCTAATCATTTTGACAATACGGGATTTGTCGGCAATACACCGCTCTTGACGGTTTGTAACCGTCAGGTTATAACCACCCCCTCAACATACAGTATCTCCGGCACATTTCCTCTACCCATTACCACCTTTCTACAATCATCCGGCCCATCCGGGGCGTCCCACATTAGCGAAAATTCGCCCCATTCGCGCCAATTAGCGGTTAAAACATATAATTAGCGGCCATTCGCCAGAAAACAAATCATTCGCGGATAAAACAATCCATTCGTGCAACCTGTCCGTCCCCCGCCGGAATCGCAGTTAAAAAACCCTTAACATTCGTGCATTCGTGGCAAATAAACACATACAGGAATATGTTTCAATAACCCCCAAATAAAAAGGGAGGCAATCACGCCTCCCTTTCAATAATAACGATATAACAACCTCTACTTAAGGGTTATTTTTTGAATGGTGGTTTCGCTTTCGGTTTCCACTTTCAGGAAATAGATACCACTGTTATATTCCGAAACCTGCATGCTGAATGAATTTTCATCCACACGGGTTTGCATCAACTGCTGACCGGTGATGGAGATCAATTCAACAGAAACGATCTTGCTGCCGGATGCAATTTGCAACTGATCCGATGCCGGATTGGGATATACCGAAAGGGCAGCCGTTTGAAGTTCATCCACATCGGTGATGATGTCAGCAATAACCGTATTGGAAGGATCCGATTCACCTTCGTCGTACATGGCGGTCACATAATACTCATACTGACCGGCCGGGAGGTCTTCATCGTCGTAAGCCTCAGTTTCTACAAGGCTGCCATTGATCATGCTGCCATCGCGGTATACATTGTAACCCAGCAAAGCATTGGTTGATTTGTAACCGGGAACCGACTGGGTGATCGGCTGATAATTGACCGGCATCAGCGTTTTTTGAATCTTACCGGACGCCGGTTGTTCGGGATTTACTGCAAAAGCTGACTTGGATACGCCTATTTCGAAATCATCCACCAGTAAAATAAACGCATCACTCGACACACACTGAATGCCAACATAGACACTTTGACCGGCATAATCGTCGAGGCTGTAGTTAAATTCCGTCCATGCATCGGCAGGTGCTTCCACATAACTGCCGGGTGTGATGATGGTAAAGTCGGAAGGATCGAGGCCGGTTGTCGAAACACCTACCCTGAATCTTTCAAGCCCGTAATCGGCTGTATAGGATTTAGCCCAGAAGTTAACCGAAGCACCGCTTTCGATAGCGATGGAAGGGGCGATGAGCCAATCGTCGTTATCGGGTGTAGTGGAGGCAAAACAAGCAGCCAGTTTATCACCTGAGTGAGGCACTACGTCCGTTACGGCGGGTGTGGTTGCCGACGGGTTAAAAATGATGAATGCTTGCGCATCGAAGGCATTGGGCCATTCAATTCCGGTCATACCATAGGTGGTGCTGCCGTCCACATCCAGGGTTGTCCATGGGGCAAACTCCAGGGCGAAGTCAGTATAGCTTTCAAAATCGTCGGAAAGACCATTCTGAGCGGGAGCCGACCAGGTGAGGTGAACAGTGCCGCCATCCACTTCGGCTTCAAGACCTGTTGGTGCCGGAGGGGGTGTTGTTTCGCCGTATATCAGCATGCCGTCAGTGCCGCTGCCTGAGGAAAGTGTACCGCACCATCCGGTTTCTTCATCCAGCCAAACCGAAGCCATAAATGGAAAACCCGAGTTTAATTCGGTCCAGTTGTATCCCCCGTCATAACTGATGGAGATTCCTTCACCGTTGGTGACATCATGTGCAGAGCCAACAAGTGTATTGGTTGTTCCGGGAATATGGGCGAAAAAGCGAGCGAAACTGGCCCCGGTTGTTGTAATGGTAGTCCATGTGGCACCACCGTCGGTAGTTTCATTCAGTTCGGGTTCAACACCCATATCGAGGTATGAGCGGAAAGAAATTCCGTTATCTGCATCAAACATCAGGATGCCAACTACTTCAGTGGTTCCGAAGGCAGTAACGGAAACATCCCAGGTTTCGCCTTTGTCGGTCGACCTGAATATTCTGCCCTGGTTGGTTCCGAACCAGATATTGTCGCCAATGGCATAATAGTTACCTGTTATGCCATATTCACCGGAAGTAGGGGCAGGGATGTTAACTTCATCCACGCGTGTCCAGTTTTCGCCACCGTCATCTGTGGTGTACAGCTCATAATAGCCATCCAGTGGGTCGCCCTGTGCGAAACCATAATCATCATCAAAAAAGTGAATAACGTTTGCAAAAGAACCGCTTCCGTAGGCATCGCCTTTTTTAACCCAGGTAACGCCACCGTCGGTGGTTTTGTACAAACCCTGGTCAGCACCGGTATTGAATACTGCCCAGCAGGTGTTGGCATCGATGGCAAACAATTGCGAAAGACCGTTACCCGCATTAAAAGTTCCTGACGTCCAGGTGTTGCCACCATCCGTTGATCTTGTGAAGGCATCATAAATGGTTCCATCGCTGTTGATGGCCATGCCCCACATGGCGGTATTGTCGTTCATGCCGAGCGACAACTGGCCCACCCCTTTGTCGGCCGGCAAACCTGAACCGGTCATCGTCCAGCCTGATTGTGCTTGTGTACTAACTGCAAAAGCGACGAATAAAAGCGTCGCAAAAATAAATTTTCTCATGTCATTAAATTTAAACTGATTTATAAAAAAGTGTGAATACATAATGTTTGTTTAAACCAAAAAATATCGGTGTTTACAGGTGTTAAGACAGGATACTGTTGGTAAATGTTGCAGCACCTGCGGTAATTTGCCGGATTAAATGGTATACATAATTTGACCGGGTTCCAAGACCTGCTCTATCAGAACGATCAGGCAAAACTTTCTGGTTGAGGAACTTTTGGTTTATAAAATCAATCAATTCGTTTCATAACAGCCTGTTCGCGAGCTGGTCAGTATTCCTCTGTCCCCTTAAGATGGAGCTTCACATCCAATCCGGGCTCCAAACAG
>JAGQVF010000303.1 GCA_020438135.1 Bacteroidales bacterium
AACCGTTCCGAAAGATCAAACCGCGACTGACTGTATGCCTGTATCAATTCACTGTTTCCATTGTCATCCGTAAGCGTAGCCGGTACCTCTTTAAATATCTCAGCATGCTGAATGATCATGTTGTAGTTCAACAAGTTTACGGTTATGCCACTGCGGTTGGTATGCCGGGCACTGAATTTATGATTCAGGTTGCTGCTAAAAATGTAGGACCATTGCGTACTTTGAATATTCCAATCGGGATAAAGCACTTTAGTACTATCCATTTTATCGCCTATCGAACTCACATCGCTTGCACTTACAGCCAACGAACTATTCAACACACTTTTTTTCCCAATGATGATCCGGTGGTTCACTCCAAGCGCCCCCATGGATGTCCGGCTGTCCTCTTCCAAACGGTCCTCTTCAAATTCCCATTCATCGGGTTCAAGGTTAACCTGTGAACCGGATTTATCGGTTGATCCGAGGCCCCATACCGAGAACATACCTGATTTTTGGGTTGGGAAATCCGTTTTAAATGCAACATCCTGGTAGGTGATCAAACCGGCGTTGTCAGGCAAAAGCGGTTTAATGATCCCAAACATCGAATAACGATAGTTAAACAAGTAGGTGGATGGTTTGCCCTTTTTAAACGGGCCCTCCGATGAAATATCGATCCCGGTGATCCCCGCCTGGAAAGCGTGTTCACGTTTGTCGCGGTTACCCGAGCGCATTTTCAGGTCGAACACACCGCTCAGCGCATTACCGAATTCAGCGGGAAATGCTGCCGTGTAAAAGTCGGAGTTGTCGATCATTTGCGAACTCAATGCGCTGATTCCGCCCCCACCGAAAGTTGAGAGGTTGGCAAAGTGGCTCGGATTGGCAATTTCAAGTCCTTCAAGTCGCCAAAGCACACCTTTGGGTGCATTGCCCCGCACGATGATTCCGTTGCTGTTCATATTCCCGGCTGACACCCCGGCATAGGAAGTCACCAAACGGGCCGGATCATCAAAAGCGCCGGCAAAACGTCGTGCTTCCTCCATGTTGATCTGCCTGGAGCTAATAATTGCCATTGAATTTACAGGTTGTTTTTTGTCGGTTTCTGCCTGCACAACCACCTCATCGAGTTCAACCAATGATTCCTTTAGTCCCACATTGATCACCACCTCTTTTCCGGTGCCAACTACCACTTCAGATATGATCACCGGCTCAAATCCCATAAAGCTGAAACGAAGATCATAGCGTCCGATCGGAACATTTTCAATCCGGAAATATCCATCAGCATCGGCACTACTGCCAAGCAAAGGATCGGTGTCGAGCACCACCACCGTTGCTCCCGGAAGAGGTATTTCGGTGTCGGTATCTACGATCCTGCCTTTAACGGTTTGGGTAAGATGTTGGGAAAATCCGCTGGAAATAAAGGTTAGTAGAATGAGAAGCTGCACCATAAAAAATCTCTGGAAATAATACGTAGTTGTCTTCATGATCAAATCTATTTTTGGTATATCCAAAGAAAATAAATCAATCGCTTACCGGAGTGATATTCAGTAGGTAGATATGAAAGCCCGGCCGGTTAATTCTGCAACTGAGTAAAAAGGCTTAATTTTGAAGGCTTAAAATGGAAAATTCACGTGAAATGAAACAGATAAAAATACAATTGATCCCGGCATTATTAGTGGTCTTTTGGGGAATGCATGTACATGTAATTGGTCAGTATTCAAGAATACCTGAAGGCAGGGTTGACCAGGAAAGACTTGCAATTGCCGAATCGATATCAACAAGTATCATGGAGGGCGTACGATCCGGTAATATCTACCTGCTTGGCCCTGATGAAGCTACACCTGCCATGATGAAAGGGATGAATGCCGAACAGCAAATGACGGTTTACATGCAGTTGAAAAACGAATTTGGCCCTTATCAATCTTTATCATTTTATGAAGCCATGATACCTGACAATCAGCCGGAATATACACTCTATCGTTTCAAAGGAAATTTCGACAAACCCGGCGCCGCTGAGATCAGAGCAGTGCTGGATCAGCAGGGCCGGCTTGCCGGTTTCTGGGTCCTGCGCTGGCAGGATGAGATTGCTAACTGATGATTATTTATTTACTAAGTTTAATAGATTGACAAAAATGACCAAATTGAGTGATTTGGATATCTCAGATTAGCCCGTTTCGAAATTGGAGTCCTCCCATTTCAACAGATTTACCGGGATCAGTCAATTAACCAAATTTCCTATTCACCTCTTTTGTAAACAATACAAACCGCCGTTACATCATCCCCACCCATATTGATGGTCATGCCGTAAGGTTTTTCCGGTTTCATATCGATCTGCGCTTCGCCGGCATTTCCGGTAAGCTGTTCCCAGATGGTAACTGCCTGGTGAACGCCGGTTCCTCCGGTCGGGTGTCCCCAGCCGATGAGTCCGCCGGTGGTGTTGATCGGGATTTTGCCGTCACGGGCGGTGTTCCTGTTGGCAACAAATTCGGCTCCTTTGCCTTTTTCGGCAAAACCGAGGGCTTCGGTCGAGAGAATACCTGCGATTGAGAAACAGTCGTGAACCTCCACCGTTCCAAGCTGATCTTTGGTGATGCCTGCCATTTCCATGGCTCTTGCAGCCGCTTTTTTGATGGCGGTCAATTCGGTCGGATCGGGCGGATCGTTGGTGATGTTTCTTTCCACCTGGGCAAATCCTACGATCTCTACGGCCTGATCTTTCGGGATACCGATTCTTTCCAATCCTTCTTCTGACACAATAGCTATGGCAGAAGCGCCGTCGGAAACCTTGGAGCAGTCGAGCACATTCAAACTATCCACAAAGGCTTTTCCATTGGGAACCATTTTATCATAAAGGCCCTCCAGGTCATCCACTTTGTTCTCAAATTCCTGTGCAGTCGGACAAAGGCGGGCGTTTTCGATGGCATTAACGAACCACTGACGCATTCCTTTACGGGCGTATTCCATGCCGTATTTTTCATAATAAGCTTTGGCCCTGTCGCTGAATTGCCCGGGGAAAAAGTAGGCATGTCCGTTTTTTCGGTTTTTGAACCAGCCGGCTCCTGCCAGCACATCTGCACCATAAATGGCTTTCATGGTGTTCTGGACTTCCACGCCCACAGCCAGCACCACATCGGCAGTTTCAGCCAAAACCGACTTCATTCCGGCAACCAGAGCCAAAGCCCCCGATGCACAGGCGCCTTCGGTACGGATGCAGGGTTTGTATTCGAGTTCCGGGTCAATGTATGGAATGAATCCGGCGAGGTGGCCCTGTTTGTTGAAACGGGAGGCCATGAAATTTCCGATTGCACCTTCATCCACGTTTTTGGCGCCACCGATCTTTTTAAGGGTTCCCTGTCCGGCTTCCTTGATATAATATTCAAGACCTTCGCGGGGAACTTTGGGGTTGAATTCTTTGCGGCCGGTACCCAGTGAAATGGTATTGTACCCGGCGGTCATATAAACTTTTCGTCTTAGTTTATTCATGATATTGATATTTTACTTTTTATTTCTTCGATGAATTTTTCAGTTTCAGGGATCAAGGTGAGGATTATTTCAGGTTCGAATTCAACATAATCAGCATAGTCCGTTTCACCCCGCATATCATGCATGTGCGTGAAAAATTTGCCGTATTCTTTGCTGATCTGGCCTGTCTTTACGAATATATTAAGGAAATTTACTTTCACTCCTTTATGAGTTTTTGGTTTGATATCTTCTTCAAGCAATAATGCAAGGACTGCATAAAAGCAAGCATAATACAGTCTGCTCAAACTATCATTCCAAATTTCATTTTTCGCTAGAATTTTTGCCGCTTCCAATGATTTATCAGAACGTTCAAGTCTGTATTTGATATAGTCTGCTTTGCTACGCTGCATTAAATCAAAACCCCTTCACTCTTTACATTTTCATAAAATGGAGTAATCCGGTGCTTTTCGTCCCATTCTTTTTTAGAGAGGGCGAAAATCGAAATTGATTCCTCATATTCCAGTTGAAGATCGAAGATGCTGTCCCTGTAAGGCATTTCATCCATTCGGGAGACTTTCTCCTCATTCAGCAAGATCAAAATATCCCAATCCGATTCGGCGTGCACATCCCCCCTCGCGCGTGATCCATAAAGCCAGATCTCCGCCTCGGGGTTCACCTCGTGGATCTTTTCCTTAATCTTCCCGATGATCTCTTTTTCCCTGGAACTGAATTGTCGCATGTTA
>JAGQVF010000304.1 GCA_020438135.1 Bacteroidales bacterium
TGGGATCATATCAACGTGTTTCCCACCTTTGAGAATTATATCGATCAGTTCAGGATCTTCGCCGACCTGATCACCAAAAACGGTACCCTCATTTATTGTGCAGATGATCCTGAGGTGAAAAAGATCGGGGAAAACTGCCGTAGCGACATCCGCGCCGAGGCATACGATCTACCGGAGCATTCGATCGAAAACGGGATCACCTACCTCCATCATAACGAAAATAAATATGCCCTGGAGGTTTTCGGAGAGCACAATTTGCTGAACCTGATGGGTGCCAAATTGGTTTGCAACAGCCTTGGGATAAACGACGAAGATTTCTTCATATCAATACAATCTTTTTCCGGAGCTTCCAAACGGCTCGAAAGTGTTGCTTCAAATGAGTCGACCACTGTTTTTAAGGATTTTGCCCATTCTCCCTCGAAACTCAAAGCGACCACCAACGCTGTGAAATCACAATACACCTACAGGAAGCTGGTGGCTTGTCTAGAATTGCATACCTACAGCAGTCTCAGCGCTAAATTCCTTGAATTGTACAAGGGGTGCATGGATGCTGCCGATGTGGCCTTTGTATATTTCAGTCATCATGCGATTGAATTAAAGCGTTTGCCCGAAATCACAACCGACCAGGTGAAAAATGCTTTTGCCCGTACTGATCTTCAGGTATATACCCATTCAGATGAGCTGAAACAGAAACTGCTTTCGATTGATTGGGAAAATAAAAACCTGCTGATGATGAGTTCAGGAAATTTTGACGGTATAGATATCAACGCATTGGGACAGGAAATTTGCAGCTAAAAATTTAAAGACAAGCCGATCGTTGGGAATTTTTGAGCGTATACGTGGGAAACTCCCATCCTCAATCCCAACAGTTGATGATTCTTAAAATCCCAGGTTTTCAGTGAGGGGATCGAATAGCCGATCAATCCACCCACTACAGCCCCGCCTGCAATAAAACCAGCCCATCTTAAACCGGCATTTTTTGCGTTGGGTTGGTTATCAATCATAGCTTCCAGCGTGAAAATGAAAATGATTCCAGCACCAATGGCTGCTCCTCCAAGCATTTTGGTCCCATTCTGAACTTTTAGTGATTCGACGAAATAATGTGGATACTGTTCTGTGTCTCCGGTAACGAGCCGTTCATACATAACACTATCAGAAGAAATGATAACCTTTTTGATTTTATATGATAAGCCGGTTTTAAGCTCAATTTTGCCACGCTTAAAAAATCGTCTGTCATTAAAATTATTTTGTGCAAAACCGCAAAAGGTGATGAATGTGAGGATGATAATTAATTGAGAAGTTCTCATATAGAACACTTATAACATAAGTTTGATTTTCGAGTTGCTAAATATAGCAGAAAGTATTTTTATAACCGTTTTTGCCACAATCCAACATCGATCTCCTTGCCGAATTTAATGCCGGCTTTTTGGATGATCCCAAGTTTTTTATATCCCAAATGTTCGTGTAGCGAAATACTTTTTTCATTTGGCAGGGCTATACTTCCAAGTGCATTCCGAAAGTTATATTCTTTCAGCATTTTTAACAGTGAAGAGAGCAATGCTTTTCCAATGCCGCTCTCCCTGTATTCATTCGCAACATACACTGTTGTTTCAACGGTAAGTTTATAGGCAGGTCGGGATTTCCATTCGAAAGCATAACAAAAACCACCCACCGAGTTTTCCAGTTCAAATACAAGCCAGGGGTATCGGGCTGTGGTTTTTTTAATCTTTAAAGCGATTTCTTCAGGCGTCATCGGCGATTCATCAAAAGTTGCAATCGAATTTTTAATGTAATAATTGTATATACTGCAAATATCAGCAGCATCTTCTGGTGTAACATTTCTTATCATAATCCCTTTCTTAAAAACATTGAATACAGTTATGCTGGCTCACTAAATTACAAAAATAGCTCACACGAGAATAATGATCCCTTAAAAATGCGAACAGAATGAACTCAGTATTGTTGGTTTGACATAAATTCCGAAAAAATAGTTCGATAAAAATGCAAAATGTTTCGGGCGCTAATCGATGGATCACCTTATTTGTCATCATTTTTGCAGGAGAAATGGTATTCAGTCTTCCTTTTCATATTGTACGTTATTTCAGACCAACCATGCTCTCTGTATTCGATTTGTCAAATACCCGATTGGGCGATGCCATTGCGGTGTATGGTGTGATGGCCATGATTAGTTATTTTCCGGGTGGAATGTTAGCCGATCGTTTTCCGGCAGGCAAAATGATGGCCGTTTCGTTGTTTACTACCGGATTGGGTGGATTGTATCTCTACACAATTCCTGGCTTTACGGGATTGACATTGGTATTTGGTTTTTGGGGAGTTACCACCATTTTTTTATTTTGGGCAGCTTTGATAAAAGCAACCCGTGAGTGGGGAGGCGTTCTGGCTCAAGGGCGTGCATTTGGTTTTCTGGATGGTGGCCGGGGCTTGATCGCGGCAGGAGCTGCTACCGTTGCGGTCTGGTTATTAGGTACTTTTCTTAACGGAACTGAAAGCATTACATCAGCCAAACAACTAGAGGCATTGAAAGCCATAATACTTTTTTATGTTTTGTTTACTATCTTGTCTGGTGTTTTGGTTTGGTTTGCCATTCCACACAAAAATGAAAGCGATAAGATGCCCCGGCAAAACCCAATGAAGGGCTTAAAAGCCGTGTTGCTAACCAGGGTGGTTTGGTTGCAGGCGTTTATTGTTGTGAGTGCTTATTGCGGATATAAATCTCTCGATTATTTTTCTCTGTATGGAATCGAATATTTCAACATGGATGAAGTGAGTGCTGCCGGTTTCGTTACCTATGCATCTTACCTTCGTGCGCTGGGCGCTATCGGAGCGGGATTTCTGGCTGACCGTTATACAGCCTCTAAAGTCATCATAGTCACATTCATACTTCTGATCATTAGTTATATGATACCCGGTTTTTTAATTCCGCAGGCGAAAACTGTTTATTTGTTTTTTGCCAATATGTTATTCACTTTTACTGCTGTGTATGCCTTGCGGGGTGTATATTTCGTTTTACTTGAAGAAACACAGGTAAAGAAACAACTAACCGGAACAGCTGTTGGACTGATCTCAGTAATTGGATATACACCTGATGTTTTTTTTCACTCCCTGGCCGGACGGGTGCTTGAATCATCACCGGATGGAAACGGATTTCAACGTTTTTTTATGTTGCTGTTGGTGATCGGTTTATTGGGACTGTTGTCGTCGGTTCTGCTTTTAAATATTCGTAAAAAACGAAATACAAAACCTACAGCTCTTTGATCCTGATATTTTTAAACCATACATCATCACCATGATCCTGCAAACCGATAAAACCTTCCTGAGCAGTATTCAGAAAATCGTCGTATTCTTTAAACTTACTGTTCAGCACCATGTTTTTCCAGTCGTCGGTCCAAAGGTGATATTCGAGCACTTGTTCGCCATTCACCCAGTGAACTACAGTTCCCCTGTAAACCATGATCTTCACCTTATTCCATTCACCGGCAGGTTTTACAGCCTCAAACTTACCGGGTATCAAATCATATAATGCGCCTGCAGCACGGTTGCCATCAATGCCCAATTTTGCATCGGGATGGCGTTCATTGTCGAGTATCTGCATCTCCGGTGCCGATTTCCAGATGGGTTGATCCGGTTTTTCCTGCGCCAGGTAAAATATGCCGCTGTTTCCACCTTCACTCACTTTCCACTCAAGTTCAAGTTCAAAATTGGAATACTTCTTTTCAGTGATAATGTCTCCACCACCACCGGCTTCCCCCTTGCCCGAGCCAATCACGTGCAAAGTTCCGTCCACCACTTCCCAACCTTTCGCAGGGAACGAATCGAGGTTGTATCCCCGCCAGTCATCGGTAGATTTTCCATCGAATAAAAGTTTCCAGCCATCTGCTTTTTCAGCTTCTGTAAGCAAATTGTCCCCCGTTGGTTCTTCCATAATTTTTACATTTAATTCCTTTTCATTTGTTTTATTTTGATCTCCTTTTGGGGCACATCCTGCAAGAACGAAAACAACAAAAACACCGGACATAACTAAGTTTATAACTTTCATGATCAATGTATTAATAGTCATTTCTAATTTTATTTTAAAGTTTGAATTTATAACTCCCATCCTTCGCGGTAGGTATGCCTGATGTATTCCTCTGCCGCCGGTTTGGCCATCAATGTGGCATATTGGGTATCAAAATGGGGATGTCCCTGAATCACATTAAAAGTATCCGAAGTCACCACCCTGATCTCGTCTTCATCAGAAATATTGGTGATTTTCATGTTTTCGCCATCCCACATCAGTTTCCTTTTCAGATCCTGTAGCCGAACCGCCAGGTTGCCCATCACCACCAGTTCGTTTAATGGACCTGCATAATTGAAATTCGAGCTGGTTTCAACACGGCTTGCCGGACTTTCCTTACATGCCCTGATCCAGTCGAGTTCATGTCCGCCACCCATTGCATTTTCAATCCTTCTGATGGAAGGATCCGGTCTTTTGTAGTCGTTATGAAGTTCTTCAGGGAGCAGGATGGGATTGCGACCATAACAACCGGTCATCAGTTTTCCTTTGGTCCCAACGAAAAGTACGCCGCCATTGGGATCTCCCATGATCTGCCCGTCTTTCAGTTCTTCCGGTCGGGGCGGTAACAAACCACCATCATACCAGGTCATTTTTAGTGGGGGAAGTTTAATATTTCCGATTTTCCCGCGATCGGGAAATTCATAATGAACCGTTTCTGCATAGGGAGCACTTTCGGTATTCACTTGTGTGGAGCTTCCGTAAATATAAGTAGGATGACCCAGCTTTAGTGCCCAGAATGCAGGGTCGACAATGTGACAGGCCATGTCGCCAAGTGCCCCGGTTCCGAAATCCCACCATGCTCGCCAGTTCCAAGGGGTATAGGATGGATGATAAGGGCGCCAGCGGGCAGGACCGATAAATCCATCCCAATCGAGGGTGGGTGGGGTGGAAGGTGTTTCTGAAGGTCGCTCCAGTCCCTGCGGCCAGATCGGGCGGTTGGTCCATGCGTGGACTTCCGTTACTTC
>JAGQVF010000025.1 GCA_020438135.1 Bacteroidales bacterium
TTAATTGATTAGTAAAATTTTGTTGGTTGACCCGACCTTATTCCGCATCATTAATATGCATTTAATGATCGCTCATTTATATGAAAAGTCAGCATCGTTATGAACTACATGCGTAATCGCGCATGAAACAGGCTCATAAAAACTAAAAAAAAATTAAATATAATTGAAAGTGACTGAAAGGTAGTGTTTTAAGGAGCTGATTTTTTATAGCGATACTAATTTCTCAAAACAAACACTGTTTTCAACTCCTGCATATTGACCAAAATTAGGGATTGATCTGAATTTGTTCTTTCCATAAAAACGGATCGCTTCGGGTTGGCCTTTTCCGGTTTCGAGGATCAGCTTATTGTTCCCCAGGTCGAGGCACCAGTTCTCGAGTTCGGCAAGCACCTTTGAGGCAATTCCTTTCCCTCTGTGGCTGACCGGCACAAACATTCGTTTTACTTCCATCACACCGGGAGCATAATTTTTAATGGCTCCGCATCCAACCGGCTTTCCATCATAATAGGCAATTACCGCATATTTAATGTTTTCAATTTTATTGTATTGATCATAAAAATCATGAAGTTTGCCATCCTTTACGGTTAGTTCAGCATCCAACTGCTCAACGAGATGAATAAAATCGATATGGTTAGAATTTGTTCTGATGATACGAACCATGGAACCGGGTTAATTAGCATTTTCTTTTTTGAGTATCTCCGCAAATTCAGTATAGCGTTCCACTTTTTTTGCACTGTAATGATCTTCGGTCTTGTAAAAATTGAGAGCGCCCAAAAGCAAAGGCTCAGCTTTCTTATAATTTTTTTGTTTTACATAACAAACACCCAGTTCACCCTTCACCGACCAGATTTTATGGTTTCCTTCCGGAAGGGTAGCTTCCCGGATTTTCAGCGATTTTTTAAACACCTCTTCGGCATCGTTGAGCTGACCACTGTCAAGATAAACCCTTCCCAGCCAGTAATAGGCCAGCGAAAGTTCCGGATCGATGGTGATGCCTTTGCGATCATACATGTAAATAGCTTCTTTTAAAATAGAGTCGGCTTTCCCGTATTCTTCCATGATGTAATACAACATTCCCAGGTTTGCGTAGCCAAGTGAAAGCTTGGGATGATCAGGACCGTAAACAGTTTTTTTGATCCGGTTGGCTTTTATGAATTCTTTTTCGGACTTGACAAAATCGCCATTGTCGAGATATATAAAGGCCAGGTTGTTACGCATGCTGCCGATTTGGGTTTGATGCGAGCCCGGCAACGAATCAAGCAAACCGATTGAATACCTGTAATATTTCTCAGCCTCATCCACTTTGAACTGATGGTGATATACCACCGCCAGGTTGTTTAATGTTGTGGCATATTTTACCGTTTTTTCCTTTCCGTTTAAGGCATAAATATCAATCGCCTTTTCCAGAATAACTGCAGAACTATCGAGATAACCAAGGTTGGTAAGCATGCTTCCAAAGTCATTTAAAACGTCGGCTAATTTCAACGGAGTTGGTCCTGGGAACTGTTCGAAAATCCCAAAACTCACCTGGTAAAATGAATCGGCTTGTATGTAATCACCTTTGTAATCATAACTCAAAGCCAGTTGATGAGCCGACTCGGCCGCTTCAAGACTATTTTCACCATAGATCCGTTTATCTGTCTTATTTGCATCGGATAACAGTGCTATCGCCTTTTCAAACTCACCTAATCCTGTAAATGTAGATCCCAGTGTATATTTAACCGCAGCATTGATCTCCGGTTGATCTGAAAAATTAACATCTACATCCTCTGCAGCCTTTTCCAGGAGGTCGTAAACCTTCACTTCACGACTGTTGACTGTGGGATCAGCCGACGAAAGCATGTTTAAAAGGAAGTTGTTAACGGCATCCGACTTGGCCGCTTCCAGTTTGGCGTTATCACGTTCCTGTTGGGCAATGTTTCGCTGCTTCATGATCAAAAAGACCGAAGCTATGATCAACATCTGAGTGATTATAAAAAATGTAACACCCACCTTATGTCGTTTGATGAATTTGGATGTTTTATATCCCAGCGAGTCTTTCCTTGCCATCACGGGCAAACCTTCAAGGTAGCGGTGCAGATCCTCATTGAACTCCTGCACGGAGGTATATCGCTGATTGGGATCTTTATGCATCGCTTTCAACACAATATTATCGAGATCGCCCCTGAGAATTTTTGCCGTTTTTTGAGAATGATCCGTCTCAAGTACCTTCTCACTGGGCCTTTTAACGTTTTGTTCCGTAACTGACCTGCTGATGGCAACCGGCGAATAACTGTCTATGGTAATCGGTTGCCGGCCGGTTAACAACTCATAAAACAACACACCCAGCGAATAAATATCAGTAGAGGTCGTGATTTTTTCACCGTTCACCTGCTCCGGACTTGCATATTCGGGAGTGAGGTGCCACATACCAGTCATGGTGAGGTTTGCAGTGTCATCCGACAACTCTTCATCGATTATTTTTGCAATGCCGAAATCCATCAGTTTCGGGACTCCTTCTTTTGTCACAAGGATGTTTCCGGGTTTGATATCCCTGTGTACGATAAGTGATTGATGCGCATATTGTACTGCATCGCATACCTGCCTGAACAGGTTTATTTTTTCACGAATTGAAAGCGCCTTTGATTTGCAATATTCAGTGATTGGGATTCCATCCACAAACTCCATGATCAGGAAAGGGAGGCCTGTTTCTGTTCTGCCTCCATCGATCATCCGGGTGATGTTGTGATGCTGAAGGTTGGCAAGGGTTTGACGTTCGATCCGGAAACGTTTTAAAAGATATTCAGAAGTGATACCATACTTAAGAATTTTGATAGCCACTTTTTTTTCAAACAGATTATCGTTTCTGTGACCTGCATACACGGCACCTGTGCCACCCATGCCGGCAAGTGATTCGATGGCATAATTCCCGATGTTTTTCCCGATCATCGGATCTTCAATTTCATCTATCAGATCGGTTTCAATGGTCAGTGGTTGTTCAAGAAAATCTTCACCCGATTCATGGGCCCTGAGTAAGGACAAAATTTCACTTTTCAGACCGGGGTCATTTTCTGTGGCGTATTCAATAAATGATTCCCTTTTTGCAGGCGTAACTGAAAGGGCCTCTTCAAGAAGTTTTTTTATTTGCTCAAGCCGGGCAGGATCCAAGGGTTATGCAGTTTTTAATTCGCGGTACAACCATGCTTTGGCAAAGGTCCAGTCGCGTTTTGCGGTTTCCCTGCTGATGTTCAGGTACCGGGCAGTTTCGTCGATGGTAAGTCCTGAAAAAAAGCGAAGTTCGATTACCTTGCTTGGACGGGCATCCAAAGTCTCCAGTTTTTTAAGGGCATCATCCAATTCAATGATTGACTCTTCATTTGCAATCGAAATGCCGAGTGCATTGTCGATTTCGAGTTTCTCTTTTCCTTCTCCACGTTTTACAGCTTTTTTGCGGCGTGCATGATCCACTAAGATCTGTCGCATCAATTGGGCAGCAATGCCATAAAAATGAGCCCTGTTCTCGATATTGACATTGTTATTCCCCACCATTCTGATATAGGCTTCATGCACCAGTTCGGTGGTTTGGAAAGTATGATTACGGTATTCGGCCGCAAGAAAACGCGATGAGATTTTTTTCAACTCCCAGTAAACATAGGGCAGAAGCTCATCCATCTTGCTTTTGTCGCCTTTGACGTAATCTTCCAGCAACACAGAAACGTTTTGTTGGGTAATCGCTTTCATCATCGGAATTATGCAATATTAACAAGGTTATCCCTGAAAGGTTGAACCTGAATGCAAAATTTCGCATAGATTATTCGGAAAAATACAAAACAGGATCAGATCAGTTTGTTTTTTTGAAAACCAGCGCAGTTCGGTTTGTATTGTATATTTTCAGGAAGTGTTCGTCTTCTTTATTGAAGGTGAATGATTCAACTGATTCGTCGATCCTTCCATGACCGCCGAAAGCCGGATTATCGCTATTCAGGATGATTTTATATTTCCCTGCTGAGGGCACCCTGAATTCATATCCGGGGATGGAGTGGTTTACATGCCAGTTGAAAACAAAAATGAGGTTGTTCCTTTCGAATGTGATTGTTTTGTTCCACTCATCCATGTTGAGTTGTTGAGCAAACATCGAGCGCATGATCGAATGATCTTTGATGGTTTTTACCATTTCGCGGTCGAAGGCTGCCAGGTATTGATATTTGAGATCGGGATGATCGACCAGCGACCATTGACGCCGGGCATGTTTATAACTCCAGTCGTTGCCTTCACGCGGGAAGTCGATCCACTCGGGATGACCAAACTCATTGCCCATAAAGTTCATCCAGGCCTGTCCGCCAAGGGCGATGGTAAACAGCCGGATCATCTTATGAAGAGCCATTCCACGGTCAACAACCATGTCCGGATCATCTTTGTGCATGTGATAATACATTTCTTTATCCATCAACCAGAAGGCAAGGGTTTTGTCGCCTACAAGCGCCTGATCATGCGATTCGGCATAGGCAACCGTATTTACATTGGGCAACCGGTCATTCAGTGTATTCCACATTTCCCAGATGTCCCACTGCTCATCCTGTTTTTCTTTCAGTTGTTTAATCCAGAAATCAGGAATGCCCATTCCGAGCCGGTAATCGAATCCGAGTCCACCATCAGCGATGGGGGCCGTTAGACCCGGCATGCCGGTAACATCTTCAGCAATGGAAACAGCGCCCGGTTTGATGGAATGGATCAGTTTATTGGCAAGCTGAAGATAGGTGATGGCATCATATTCCACGCCTTGTCTGAAATATTTTTCGCGGCTGTCTATCGTTTCATTTCCATGGTGGAAATACATCATCGATCCTACACCATCAAACCTAAACCCATCGAAATGAAACTCCTGTAACCAGTACTTTACATTGGAAAGTAAAAATCGCAACACTTCTGTTTTTCCATAATCAAATAATTTGGAATCCCATTGGGGATGCTCACCGCGTGAACCTTCATGAAAATATTGTCCATCAGATCCATCAAACTGATTGATCCCTTCCACGGTATTTTTTACCGTATGTGAATGCACGATGTCGAGAATTACCGCAATGCCCATTTGGTGTGCCTCATTGATCAGGCTCTTTAATTCCTCCGGCGTACCGAACCTGGAGGAAGGTGCAAAAAAACTCGAAACATGATAGCCGAAAGAACCATAATATGGATGCTCCTGAACGGCCATCATCTGAATGGTATTGTAACCTGCTTTTTTAATCCGGGGAAGTGTCAGCTTTCTGAATTCGTCATAGGTGCCTACTCCTTCTTTTTCCTGAGCCATCCCTACATGACATTCATAAATAAATAGTTCGCCAAGATTTTTGGGGTTAAAATCACCATCACTCCATTTAAACTTTTTGGGTAGCCAGATTTGTCCGGTGAAGTTTTTTGTGTCTTCATCCTGGATAGCGCGGTTAATGTAAGCCGGAATTCTATATTGTTCTCCCATGGCAGACTTTACAAGCACTTTTATCTTACTTCCGTGCCTGAAACTGCTCTTGTATTCTTTTTCAGGAAGAAAAATTTCCCAGATGCCGAATTCGTCTTTTATGAGGGGATGACTGTATTTTTCCCAATTGTTAAAATCGCCGGTAAGAAAAAGTGCCTCGGCCTGCGGGGCCCATTCGCGATAAGTCCATCCTTTTTGTTTCGAATCGTAACTGATACCGAAGTATTTGTAGCCATTTGCTATCCTGGAGAGGCTCCCGAATGATTTGTCAATTTCTTTGAGTTTGTTTTTAAAACGGTTATACCGATCCAAAATATCGTGTTCGCTGGGTTGGAGCCAGGGGTCGTTTTTTATCAGTTTGAGTTGTTTTTTGGCCATTGTTTCATTTTACGACAAAGATATACTTAATTATATTTGTTGATTTGGATTGTGATCCCCAATCTATATCTCTGCTGATTTTGTGAGGTTTCTTCCTGATACATGTGCAAATTTAACTCTTGTCAAAAAGCCCTTTGTAATTGTCATTTTTCAGGATGATAAATTATTAATATTTTTATCCATCAAATTAAACGTTTCACTGTTATTATAGCAGAACTTGTAAAGTTTTAAATTAAACAGATAAAAAATGCTCAACTATGGAAATGAATGAAGTTCTCGAACGACTACCCAAACATTTGATGAACCTGGTGATCGATCAGCCTTATAATTCATACACTCCGCAGGATCATGCCTTATGGAGGTATGTGATGAAACAAAATGTCAGATATCTGCCGAAAGTTGCGCATCATTCATATCTGAACGGATTAAAACAGACCGGTATCAGTATTGAGGAGATACCTCATATGTACGGAATGAACCGGATTTTAAAGAAAATCGGATGGGCGGCTGTAGCCGTTGACGGGTTTATTCCACCTTCGGCATTCATGGAGTTCCAGGCTTATAATGTTCTGGTTATTGCTGCTGATATTCGCCCGATCGATCAAATTGAATATACACCTGCACCAGATATTATTCATGAAGCTGCCGGGCATGCACCCATTATTGCCGATCCGGAGTACGCAGAATACCTCAGGCTTTTTGGTGAAATTGGTTCGAAGGCTTTTTCTTCAGCCAGGGATTACGAGATTTACAATGCCATTCGCCACCTATCCATACTGAAGGCAGATCCATATACAGCTGCAAAAGATATTGAAAATGCAGAAAAGGAACTTGAGCAATTGCAGGCCACTCAAATATCACAATCAGAGATGGCACTCATTCGGAATTTGCACTGGTGGACTGTAGAATACGGGCTTATCGGTGATTTGAAAAAGCCCCGGATATATGGAGCAGGATTGCTGTCCTCAATAGGTGAAAGCTATTCTTCATTGCAACCGGAAGTAAAAAAAATACCTTATACAATTGATGCGGTAAATTATAATTTTGATATCACGACCCGTCAGCCTCAGTTATTTGTGACGCCAGATTTTCAATGCCTCGTGGATGTGTTAAATGAATTTGCCGACAGAATGGCACTGAGAAAAGGTGGGATTTATGGAATTCAGAAGGCAAAAGAATCCGGGAAAACAGCTACGGTGGTTTATAGTTCAGGATTGCAGGTTAGTGGTACCTTTTCCGATTTCCTTGAAAAAAATGGTGAACCTGTATATTTAAAGTGTGAAGGTTCATCAGCACTTTCCTACAATAATAAACAGCTTGATGGTCATGGGAAAAGCTATCATAAAGATGGATTTGGATCTCCGATCGGGAAACTGGAAAGGGTTTTAACACCACTGGAACAATTATCTGATAGTGATCTTCGCAGAAATAAGATTGAAGAAAACAGCCTTGTTGATTTAAATTTTGAATCAGGCGTGAATGTAAAAGGCAAATTGATCAATATCAAAAGAGAAAAAGGTAAAATTATTTTGATGACTTTTATTGATTGCAGGGTTACTTTCCAGGATCAGGTATTGTTTGCACCCGATTGGGGAACCTACGATATGGCAGTTGGTGCAGAATTGGTGAGCGCTTTTTCAGGCCCTGCCGATCCGGATGCATTTGAATTTACATTTATCGCTCCCGAAGAAAAAACGCATAAGATCAATCATTCGGAAGAAGCCTTAAAACTGCATAAAAAATACCAGGAAGTTCGGGAAATCAGAAATGGAGACTTCCAGGGAAAAGAGCTTCAGTCGATTTTTGAATGGGTTAAACAAAACCATCCGAACGACTGGTTATTACCTATGGAAATTCTGGAAATTGTCGAAAAACAATCGAAAAACGGAATTTCATCAGAAATCAGAGATTATCTTGTCGACCTCAATAAAAATAATCCCGAACTCAATAACCTTATCAGAAATGGTTTTGAAATGATTGAAGAAGAAAAATCTATATAAAAGCCATGAGGAGAGTTAATGCCTCAAGTGCTTTTTCTTTTTCCAGCAGATTCTTTGCATAGGCAATTACCCTGATCTTTTTCTCAGCTCCATTTTCAGTGAATGGTATAGCAATAGCCGGATCGAGTTGATCACGGTAGGCTTTAATTTCATCCGGTGAAGGAAGCCTTTCGATGTTGCCCATCTTCCCCAGGTCGTTACCTGATAAATGTTCGGACAACCTGATTCCATCAGGCAAAGCATCGATTCCAATGCCCATTCTCTGAAGTGGTTTTTCTACAGTAAATACCGAATTGCCGTTTGTTCTGCAATAAAAGTTTCCGCCCATTCTTCCCACAAGATCAATTTTATTGGGATCAATTGATCCTTGGTTGTCGAATACATTTTCATCGATGTGCATCAGTAAAATTTCACAGATCACAAGATTGCCTGCCCCTCCCTGGTCACCGGTTTCGATGATATCATTTACCCGACATTCAAACTGAACAGGCGACTCTTTCACTCTGAAAGGTTTCACCAATTCCGATGCTAAGGGCGTTAAACCGGCTTTAATAAATTCGTTTACACCTTTGGGATATTCTGTACTTGAAAGGCTTACCTGCTGCACAATGTCGTAGTTTACAACATTGATCACCACCTCGGGAATCTCTTTTAAATTTTCGAAAGTATGTTTGGTCGTATTATCTCTTCCGCGCCTTGAGGGCGAAAAGACAAGGGTAGGTGGATTTGCTCCAAAAGCATTAAAAAAGCTGAATGGTGAAACATTTGGATTCCCGTTTTTATCAATCGTACTGGCAAATGCTATGGGCCTCGGAGCAACCGAACCAAGCATCAACTTATGAAATTCAGGAACCGTCGTATCTAGCGGGTTGATCTTTTTCATCATTTTTTTACTGGTAAAACCTGGGTAATACAATCACCAAATCCGATTCGCATGTTCTCTTTTGTTGCATATCCCCGCATGACAACGGTGTCCATATCCTGCAGAAACTTTCTCTCCGATCCATCAGAAAGTTTCAAGGGTTTGGTTCCTTTCCAGCTCAATTCAAGCATCGAACCGAAAGCAGTGGCGTCAGGTCCGCTGATGGTACCTGAAGCCATCATATCACCAACTTTGATATTGCAACCGTTCACGGTGTGGTGTGCCAGTTGCTGGGCCATGTTCCAATAGAGATATTTAAAATTGGAGCGACAAATTAAGTTTTCATCTCCGCCTTCAGGTTTAATATAAACTTCAAGGTTGATATCAAAACTTTTGTTACCGTTGTATTTGAGATAGGGGAGAACTTCCGGATTTTGTTCGGGACTCGCCGTGCGGAATGGTTCCAAAGCGTCGAGTGTAACTATCCAGGGTGAAATGACCGATCCGAAATTTTTTCCCAGGAAAGGTCCAAGAGGCACATATTCCCATTTTTGAATATCACGCGCTGAAAGGTCATTAAACAGCACCATGCCGAAAATATATTCTTCAGCTTCCTCAATTGAGACAGAATCACCAAGTTGAGTTGATTTGCCTATTACAAAAGCCGATTCAAGTTCGAAATCAAATAAACGGCTGGGGCCAAATGAAGGAACTTCATCCTGGTCTCCTTTGGTTTGTCCCATCGGTCTGTGAATATTGGTTCCTGATACCACAATGCTTGAACTTCTTCCATGATACCCAACAGGTAAGTGTTTCCAATTGGGAAAAAGAGCGTTTTCAGGATCACGGAACATTATTCCGACATTCGTCGCATGCTCTTTACTGGAATAAAAATCGGTGTAATCGCCAACTGTTACCGGCATTTGTGGTTCCACATCAGTAATGTGATACAGGATTTTTGATTTTATTTCCGCATCATCTCTTATTTGCTGGCTATCCTGCTTAAAGAGATCGACGATCCGTTGTCTGACCGCTCTGTGCACATTTTTCCCGAGGGAAATGAAATCATTCAAATCCGGCTTTTTAAAAACTTTAGCCGAAAATTCAAGATCTTTAAAATAGCCTCGTTTGGCCAGGGCATAAAGATCAATTCCATAATTGCCGATACGGGTTGCACATCTGATCTTTCCGTTTTTGAGTTTGATCACACCGAAAGGAATGTTCTGAATCGGAAAATCACTGTTTGGCGGAACTTCTATCCAGGATTTTATTTTGGGGTCAACTACATAAGTCATTTCACACTTGTTTTCGAATTCATTAAAATCTTACTTCACACATCAGAAAACGGGATTTATCTATTCTTATAAGGTTCCACGTCTTTCCTGTTCTCTTTCGATGGATTCAAATAAAGCTTTAAAATTGCCTTTTCCAAAAGATTTAGCTCCCATCCGCTGGATGATTTCATAAAAAACAGTTGGCCTGTCTTCAACAGGTTTGGAGAAAATCTGGAGCAGGTATCCTTCGTCATCCCGATCAACCAAAATATTGAGCTTTTTAACCTCTTCCATATCTTCATTAATTTCACCTACCCGATCAAAAACGGTATCATAATAGGTTTCGGGAACATACAAAAATTCAACACCACGACGTCTTAATTCTCCCACAGTATGCAGAATATCGTCTGTAGCCAAGGCCAGGTGTTGAACTCCTGCACCGCCGTAAAAGTCGATATACTCTTCAATCTGGCTTTTCTTTTTACCTTCAGCCGGTTCATTGATAGGGAATTTGATACGCATATTATCATTGGCCATCACCTTACTCATCAGGGCCGAATATTCGGTTGATATGTCTTTATCATCAAACGAGATCAATTGATCAAAACCCATCACTTCATTGTAGAATTTGGCCCAGGTATTCATTTGTCCCCAATCTACATTGCCAACCATGTGGTCGATGTATTTAAAACCTACCGGTTCGGATTTAAATCCGGGGTTCCATTCCACAAAACCTGGAAGGAAAATACCTTTGTAATCTTTACGTTCAACAAAAAGATGAACCGTTTCACCATAAGTATGAATCCCTGACATGATCACCTTACCCTGGTCGTCAGCGTATGTTTTCGGCTCCATGTATGCCTTGGCTCCTCTTTTGGTGGTTTCTTCAAAGGATTTTGCAGCATCATCTACCCAAAGGGCAATATATTTTACTCCGTCGCCATGTTTTTTAACATGTTCACCTATTTCAGAGTCAGGCGTTAATGCTGTTGTCAGTACCATGGTCACCTTACCCTGCCTGATGGCATATGAAGTTTTTTCTTTGTCTCCTGTTTCGAGACCCCGATAGCCCAGGGGTTGGAACCCGAAAGCCATGCAATAATAATATGCCGATTGTTTGGCATTGCCAACATAAAACTCTACGAAATCAGTTCCATTGATCGGAAGAAAATCTTTATTCATTTGTATCTTTATTTTTAAAAGTTGTACATTTTATTCAACCCAGGATTTATAGTAATTTTTGTCTTCAATACCGAGCGCTTGTTTAGTAATGCTCAAAGGTTTGAAAGTATCTACCATCACAGCCAATTCGCCGGTTTCTTTCTGACCGATGCTCTTTTCAACTGCACCGGGATGCGGACCGTGCGGAATGCCCGTAGGGTGAAGTGTTATCATTCCTTTTTCGACATGTTTCCGGCTCATAAAATCACCATCCACATAATACAGCACTTCGTCAGAATCGACATTGCTGTGATTGTAGGGTGCCGGAATTGCTTCAGGGTGATAATCGTATAACCTCGGCACAAACGCACAGGTAACAAAGTTATGTGCTTCGAAAGTTTGATGTACCGGAGGCGGCTGATGTACACGACCTGTGATCGGCTCAAATTCATGAATCGATAGGGCGAATGGAAAATGATAACCATCCCATCCAATCAAATCAAAGGGATGTGTTGCATAGTGATATGGAAATATCATGTTGTCACGTTTGATTAAAACCTTAAAATCGCCCTTTTCATCATGGGTTTCGAGGTTTTCAGGCTTACGAATATCACGCTCATAAAATGGTGAATGTTCCAATAGCTGACCGGCCTCATTGATATATCTTTTTGGAAAGCGGAAAGGTGAAAAAGATTCTACGATAAATAATCGATTGTCTTCATCTTTAAAATCAAGCTGGTAAATTACGCCTCTCGGGATGATCAGATGATCACCGTAACCGAACTTAATATTGCCGTACATCGACTTCAGAACACCTTCTCCTTTGTGGATAAAGATCATTTCGTGGCCTCCTGAATTTTTAAAGAAATAATCCTTCATCGACTTGCGGGGGGCAGAAAGACTGATATGTACATCATTGTTGACCAAAACCGGCACCCTGCTTTCCAGGAAATCATCGGCAGGGGCAACATCAAAACCATTAAAACTTCTGTGTTGCAGGTTTTTTTCAATTGCAATTTCAGGTTCTACCGACCAGGGTTCGCCAACCTCTTTAACCAGTGTTGGAGGGTAAGTGTGATATACCAGTGAATACACGTCTGAGAAACCCTCGGTTGAAACAAGTTGCTCTGAATAGAGGCCTCCGTCGGGTTTTCTGAATTGTATGTGACGTTTCGAAGGTATTTTCCCAAGTTTATGATAATGCGGCATTTTTGCTTTATTTTATAATTTATCAATACAAACAATTAAAATCAGTATTGTTCATTCGATGAACGCTAAAAAAGGTTAATTGCTGTTATTTGGAATCGTTCTAAAAAACGGGTGCAAAGATAGATTTTTTTTCTTTCTTTGTGGTAGTTCACAAGCTATGTCTGATTGTAAAACTGGTTTTATGGTATATCGTGAGAGAATGAAGGAAACACCTTTGTTTTTGCCATTGCGGGTTGGCAGATACAACCTGAGAAACAGAATAGTTATGGCTCCGTTAACCCGGCGAAGGGCAACCAACGATCTGATTCCGACCGACATCATGCGGATTTATTACGGACAGCGTGCCACTGCAGGGCTTATCATTGCTGAGGCTACCAATATCTCATGGCAGGCTGTGGGTTATCCCAACTCCCCTGGAATATTTACCACTCCTCAAATAGAGGCCTGGAAGCCAATCACAGCCGAAGTTCATGAAAAGCAAGGTCTAATTTTTTTGCAGCTATGGCACGTTGGCAGGGTATCTCATCCCGATATTCAGCCCAACCGGCAGTTGCCTGTTTCAAGTTCAGCGGTAAAAGCCGGGGGAACAATAACAACCCCGGGAGGAACAAAAGAAATGGTGGTCCCGCGTGCTCTTGAAACTTTTGAAATTCCTCAACTTGTTGAAGATTATGTGAAAGCTGCTGAAAATGCTATAGAAGCAGGTTTTGACGGTATTGAAATTCATGGCGCAAACGGCTATCTGCCTGAGCAGTTTCTGCACGATGGCTCCAATATTCGAAATGACAAATATGGTGGAAGCATTCAAAACAGATGCAGGTTTATGTTGGAGATTATCAAAAACTGCTGTTCAGCGGTTGGCTCCGATAGGGTGGGATTGAGATTGTCACCCAGCGGAGTCGTAAAAGATATGTTCGACAGCGACCCTGTATCGCTGTATGAATATCTTATCAGTGAGTTAGATCGTTTTAACCTGGCCTACCTTCATTTAATGGAACCCTATGCTCCACTTATACCTGAAGAAAGATACAGGCATTATTTAAAACAAGTTACACCCCATTTCCGAAAGTTCTATTCAGGTCCAATGATCACCAATGTTAATTATAATTTCGCCTCAGCCAATGAGGTTATCCGCACTGGGCACGCGGATATGGTTGCTTTTGGAAAACCATTTATTTCTAACCCTGATCTTGTGGAGCGTTTCAGAAAAAATCTTCCTCTTACTGATTGGGACAAATCAACTTTTTACCACGGAGGAGAAAAAGGATATATTGATTATCCTTTTTACAACTCCAGGTAAAATGTATGTGGGTTAAATATAAAAAAATTAAGGTATAATAATTCCTTTGCCAATATTTGATAGCCATATGTTGGTGTAGTCAAAAATGTTGACCATCCCATCAAAGTTATAATCACCTCGCTTGTAACCTGTTTCGTAATAATGAGGGAGCAAAACGTCGTTTTTGTCGGCGTTGTTGATTAAGCCATCGCTGTTCCCATCACCGGCTCTCATGACCCAGCTTCCACCTATATTCTTAAGAGCATAAACACCTCCATAGGTCAGGTTGGGGTTCGTTGTAAAATCATATGCAAAGCCATCTCCTGCTTTTTGAAGCGCAATCGACGACATTATTGATGCGTGATTTCTGTGGTGAATAACAACATACAAACTATCGTTTAAACCGGGAACGTTCATTGTAAGAGGTTCTCCATCAGTGCCGATGATGTTTCCGTATTTAAGTAAAAGGGCAGCTTCTGAAAAAACGGTAGAATCTTCGGTTGCATATTCCGGACCGGCAATCGATTGCCTGATCTCAACCAATACCCAGTCGATGATAAGTGGACTGCTGAAATCCGTCATCTGCTCATTACCGGAATAATTCCATGGGGAAGAATTGTAGGGTTGGGTATCAGGAATATAGCCCAGGGTATATATAGGTGTAAACATATTTTGTCCGCGAAATGGACCTTCCAGAAAAACCTTCAGATTCAAGGGCGAGTTTTCAACATCTCCTACCGTAATATATTGATGATAGGTTACTTCAGTACTCCCATATCCATTTGTTACTTTTAAGGTAACATCATATGTACCTGGCTCCGGATAGGAAACATATTGATAACTGCTAGGTGACGCAGGAGGTACACCTCCCTCAAATGACCAATGCCAGGAAGTTGGATTGTTTTGAGATTGATCCGTGAAAACGATGGTCTGGCCCGGTTCAATATGTTGATACGATACTGTGAAATCGACAGTAGGGAGGAGACTTGAAGCTTCCACGTGGATAAAGCCTTCCCTTGTAATCTGGTCGCTACCTGAAGCATTACTTACATTGAGTGTTATTGAATAAATGCCGGCATTAGGAAATTGAACAGTAGGATTTTGGTTGTTTGAAGTTGCTGGTTGACCTCCCTCAAAAGACCATGACCAAGTGAGCGGATTGTTTGTAGATTGATCCAGAAAAGTAATTGATTCCCCAACCATGATAGTTGAATCGGTCGCAATAAAACCGGCAACCGGAGCCAGGCCTGTAGTTCCTTCCTGAAATTCATAAACACCAATATCGGTAGCACCACCCTGTGGAACCGCGTTGTTGTCAAGATCCAGAGAAATACCGGTGTGCATTCCCATGTCACGAAGGGGAGAATTTGGCATAAGATGGTAATTTCCGTTTCCCCAATCAACCCAGCCAAATTCATTTTGCCAGTTGATGGATGGCCCCTGGTAAATCCTGCTGCTATCGATCTGATTGATGTCATAATATGGAGTGGTAACAGGACCGGCAGCAAATACCGAATTTTTAACAATAGCCTCGCCGCCGCCCAAATCAACCATCAGTTCATCAGGAGCATTGGAAGTAAATACCGAATTATTCACCCAGGTATATTCATTTCTGAAGCTAACCTGCAGATTGTGAACTGAATCGCAAAGGAAATAGTTCATAAACACATAATCGAAGGAGATTTGGCCCCCTGTTCCGGCATCATTTGAATATATCCGCTCCCCTCCAACAATTCTGCTTCTTTCGATAATCAGGGTATCCCCATCAAAAAGATAGAGTGCTCCTCCGGCAGAAATAGACCCAACTGTATCTTTGGGTGGATAAAACGTGCAATCCCTGATAACGCCATCATTCCCATATCCTCCACCATCGCTGTTGTGAATAAAACAAAACTTAAACCCGGTGAACCTCCTGTCGATTACGCAATTTTCAATCAGGAAATTATCACAATCACCTGTAAGATGAATTCCATCTCCGGCAGCACATGAGGGCTCTGAACATTGGTAAAAATAGTCGAGGTTTACGTGGTAAATATGGGTGTTAATGCATGAAAAATTATCAACATCCTTGGCGAAAACACCATCTTCTTCAATATGATGAATAACACAATCGGTTACAGTAACCGTTTCAACATCCGTAACACCGGGTAAAATTCGCACCCCATTGTAGCAATGCGATATATCACAATTTTTGATAGTAATGTTGTTGGTAGTGCCACTGCTCCAGTGTCCGTAAACCTGAACACCGGCAGTTGGGCTAACCGGATAGTCACCGATAAGGGTTAGATCTGCAATTTCAATATAATCACATCTTGAAATCCCGATAATATTGGCTTCAGTGCCGGGAACATTCGTTAAAACAGGGTTATCACCCGAACCATAAGCACCAAGCTTAACGTGATTTCGTCCGGAGATTGCGATTCCACCCAGTGTGGTTGTTCCTCTTTTCTGTAAATATACCGTATGGTTTTCAATGTTGAAATCATCCCATGAATTGTAGGGATGTGAGAGGGTTCCGTTTTCTGACCCCGTGTAGCCGGGGTCAACATAAACTGTGTCGAAATTCTGTCCTGACACAGCATTGGCAGCTACGAGTAGTAGTACAAGTAAGAAATTTTTCATTTAATTCTCTTTATATAGTTATTGTAGTAGCCGCCAAAAATATAAAATATAAAAGCGAACATATGTGAAGTTATTAACAAGATATTAAAACTGCCATTTCATGACCTGGTTTATTGTGTGTTAATCGGTTGCCAACCCCCAAAAAATGACGGGAATTTTTGCACTTTATAAAAGCTTTTGTTGCAATTATTAGATACCTTTGAGGCTTTTATAACCAACGGTATGGAGAAAAAAATCAATCGTCGTGAATTTATCAGGAAATCAGGTACCCTGGGTGTAATTACCGCTGGTGCTTCAATGATTCCCGGAATAGGAGCCTGCTCATTGCTCTCCCCTTCAGCTGATATTTCGGTTGTTTCGGGGGCCGGATATTTTGCAAATACGTTAAAAGCCATTGATCTGATAGGTGGTATGAAAAAATTTATACCGGAAGGGTCAACAGTTGGTTTACTTATCAATTCCGATTTTGATATCCCAGGAACATATGTTAATCCTGATGTTGCAATTGCAGCCGTCAAATCGATTTTTGATGCCGGTGCCCAATCGATAATTTGTCTTCAAAAGGTAAAGGAAGAGTACTGGGAAAGAAGCAGTTATTATGAATCACATAAAGATATACTATCAACACTAAAGCAGGTCGAAACCAATGTTTTCCCATCTGAATACAATGATGATGATTTTATAAAACTCACGGACCTGGACAATAACAAAGCACTGAAGGAAACTGAAGTCGTAAAAGCCTGGCTTGAATGCGATGTATTCGTAAACATTCCGATTTGCAAACATCATGCATCCACTTTATTAACAGGAGCCATGAAAAATATTATGGGGGTTTCTACCCGAAAAGCGAACGTTACCTTTCATCTGGGATCGGGAGTCCGCAATGACCCGGATTATCTTGCGCAATGCATTGTAGACCAAAACCTCGTTCGGAAATCAGATCTTTGTATCATGGATGCAACCGAATTTATTACCGATAACGGCCCCTCGGGTCCGGGTACCTTAAAAAAGCCTCAGAAAATAATTGCCGGAGCCGATATGGTTGCTATTGATGCCATTGCCGCTGAAATACTTGGTTATTCGCCGGGAGAGATCCTCTGTGTGGTTAAAGGGCATGAATCTGGACTTGGAAATAAAGAATATTCAGATTACAATCTTGTTGAATTAAATGCATGAAATTATGAAACTTCAAAAACTTATCATATTGTTTTTCTTTATTTTAATAGGTTTTGCAGGAATCAGCCAGAACATTATGGAACCGAAAGATTTAATTCCTGCAAACGATGAAATCGTCAACTGGCAGTTGATCGATTCTGTAAATACCTATACCGATGAAGATCTCTACATGTATATTAACGGGGGTGCGGATCTGTATCTTGAATATGGATTTAACAAATTAGGCAGTTGCAAATACAGAAATCGGCTCGCTTCTAAAATTATTCTTGAAGTATATCAAATGAAAAATGATGCCGGTGCTTTCGGTGTTTTTACGATCAATTCGTCAGGTAAAGGGAAAAAGATAGAAATAGGAAACGAGGCCGTTCAATATGATTATTACCTCCATTTCTGGAAACAAAATTATTATGTACGATGTGCCTCCACAGTAAAATCAGAAGGGGTTATCGACACCCTTCAGCAGCTAGCCAAACAAGTTGCCTCTAAGATCGAACTTCCCGGCAAAAAGCCTGAACTGTTTGTTTTATTCAATAAAACCGGATATCCTTTTAAACAGGTAAAATATTTCAAAGGTCAGGTTGCCCTGGCTAATATTTTTAATTTCAGTCATGGAAGTGTGGCCGGATTTAATGAGGGAATTTCAGGTAAATTGGATGATAAAATGGTGTTCGTATTTTCGTATGAAAACGAAAAACAACGCAGGGAGTGGTTTGCAAGTTTGAAAGGCAAAATGAACATGAGCATGTTATTCGACCAATATACAACTGTTGAAGATGGATTTACCGTAAAAGACAGGATGGGAATAATGCTTTCATTTAAACCCGTTGGGAAGTATATTTTAGCAATCAAGGGAATGGATTGGCCGGAGGCTCAACCGGTATTTGAAAAAACATCAACAAATCTGCCCTGACACACCTGTAATTTGCAACATTATCTCTCTTCCCTGAGAATGTTTTTCACGGGTCTGAATTCGTGTTGAATGGTTGTCCATTTTTCGGGATACATTTTGATAAGATATCTGATCCGTGATTTGTGATTTGACAACGCATCTGTAATGGCAGGTGCTGAAACAGGCGTTTGGCAAGCATTTCCAACGATGGAACCTGTCATACGCAAGTTCCGTGTTTTAACCTTTAGTGCGGCCTCCTCAAGCTTATCGAGTAATTGAATTGTTTTGGCATATTTGTCATTTTGTTCAGGGGTGCTTATCGTTCTGCCTGTATCTTTTTCTCTTGCATCAAACTGAAGATGCATTTCCTGAATCTCAATTTCACCCTCCATGTCAAAAAATAAATTTTCAAGATAAGCTACCGTATCCTTTATCATTAGCTCAATATGCGAAAGTTCACCCTTAAATTCTTTAATTTTCTCAATGGCACTTGAAGATAAAACGAACTGATGCCCATTTTTTTTTGAATAATCCTTTACATACTGCATACACAACTTCACCAGGCTCAAACCATAATTTTCCCTCGTGGTTTTTATTTCAGCTTTTAGATTTTCAACCTTATTGAATGCCAACCTTGTTTTTTGATTGTTGGTCCGTAAAACCTGCTGATTGAGGTGATGATCCCTGATAATAGTAAGTATGGTATTTCTGAGAATATAGGCGATGATGTTTTTATTATCGGTCGTTAAAGGATTGATGTTGTTCGTGATGCCAAAATTAGCCGGATTTTCGTTCAGAAAAATAAAAACCAGTGCATTCAGGTGAGTTTCTTCATCAGGTATTCTTAAAAGTAAAACAACGTTTTCAAGCTCAGTAAAAATATTGATCTCCGGATTTTTCTTTTTCAACTCAATATCGAAGGGCAGGTTTTGCCGACTGTGCCAACTAAAGGGACTATTATCCTCGGTGTATTTTTTAAGTATTGGGAAAATCCCGGAAATTTCAAGGCTTTTCATTTCATATCCTGATTTACGTTTTTCAGTTAATGCTCCTGCCCATTTTTGCAGAGACTTTTCATAATGAATTGAGATCACCTTTTCTATACCAGGGATAATAGAAGGTATTACTTCATGGAGGCTAAGTACAGGATGCGATATGAAGCTGAAAGTTTGCAAATCGAAAATTTAAGCAAAAGTAGTAAATAATTAAGTACTTGTCAAGTTTTGTTAAGCTAATAATTAAGCCTAAATTTTAAGTTTCAGAAAACCGAAATTTGAAATTAAGCATTCTTGAATATGCACTTAAATTAATAAAAACAACTTAATTATATTGATAAATAGGTTCTTATAGTAATAATATTGCAGAATATTAGTAGTTAAATTGCTCTAATATTTAATTCTCAAATGTCAAACATTTTAAGTAAGCTTAATTATCATGAGAAGTGAATTTTTTAGTAAGATCCGGGAAAACAAGAAACAATTCTATTCAGAATTAAGGAAACCACCAGCAGTCAGTCCGGTTTTTTCAGATGAACAATCATCCACAACCAGAACTGACCAAATCAAAGAACAGCTTCTAGAGCATAAAAGAAAATGGGTGCCGTTGATAAACAAGCATATCAGAAAATTGAGCAATATGGCTTCCAGGATTGGATTACAATCAAAACTGCATACACCAGGGTTAAAGATTACAATTCCCGGGGCTATAATTGAATGGAATCACAATGTATTAAAGAGGTTTAAAGCCAAAAACGAAATGTTTAGCAAAAGTGTGATCTATTTCATTCTTGTATTTTTTGGCGAAGAGGCTTTGCTGGCTGATATTGCCGGCTATCGATCAGGAAGTGTAAAGCAAAAAGTATCAGCGGGAATGGCTGTCAGATTACTTTCAGGAATCAGTCTCACTAAGGTAAATGGTTTAAAAAATACTCAAGGCGCTCTGAAACGAAGTATTAATTCAGCCATGATTCGATTACTAAGTGAATTTGAAACAGAAAAGAATGGGTTAAACTGGTTTTCAAATTTCAAAACTGCCTTGCAACGATTTAGTTTAACAAGTTCCAATTCTTCTTCCTATGAGTCTGGGCTAAATAGAGTAAGAAGAATGTGAAATGCTATCACATATTTTAGCGGTTAACAGATTATTAACCAATCACAGGGCTTTTTTATATTATTTTTGTAGGATAATAACCAACTAAAATAATATGAAAGCACTAAAAATCATCGTAATTATCCTCGTGGTAATATTAGCCATTGTTCTAATTCCACCATTGTTCATGCCTTCTGAAATGTATATTGAAGAAACCCAGACTTTAACCGCTCAACCAGAGGTGGTTTGGGAACAGGTTAACTGTCTTGAGAATTGGGAAGCATGGGATTTATGGCATCAGGATACCAATATTGTAGGGCATTACGAAGGGCCTGCATGTGGCGAAGGAGCGAAAAATGTATGGACCTATAAAAATCGTGATGACGGAGGAAGTCAAACCATTGTGGAAAGCCGCCCATATGAATATATCAGGACTTTGCTCGATTTTCAGCAAATGGGAACGGCTCAGTCGGAATTTTTCTTTGAGCCGGTTGATGAAGGAACAAAAGTAACCTGGAATTTACGATCTGAAGGTGGTTATCCCATTATGCGATGGGTAAATACATTATTGGTCAAACCCGGTGTTACAAAAAGTTATAAAGAGGGGCTTGCTAATCTGAACGAACTTACAGTGAATATGAAACCCGTTGCCAAATACAGCACGGGCGAGATCATGCTGAAAGAAGTTGAACCAATGAATGGTCTGGCGGTCAGAGCAGCAACAGATATGGAAGGTATGGGTGCTGCCATGGGTGCTTCTTTTGGAGCGATCATGGCACATATCAATAAAAATAATCTGCAAATGGCCGGACCTCCAAGGGCTGTTTGGTACAAATGGGACGGTCAGAATTTCGAATTTGATAATGTGATTCCTATCGCTGCAAAAGCAAAAGGTGATGGAGAAATAAAATCAATTGAAACTTATGGAGGAAACGCGATTCATACTACACATATGGGTAGCTACGAATCTACACATCATTCGTGGGAAGCATTGGAAAAATATATGAAAGCAAATAACTTTGAACCGGGAGGAGATCCTTTTGAAGTTTATATAACAGACCCGCAAATGGAACCTGATCAGTCGAAATGGATAACAGAACTTTACTGGCCGGTTAAATAACCAAACGGGACAGACAGAAAAATTAAAAAAGCCCGGCTTTTGAAAGAGTCGGGCTTTTTATTTACACTTTTGTTCTTTCTATCCAGATGTTACCTCCGGTGTTGTTATAACAGAGGGGAAGATCTTTAAAATAATCACTGTAGAATTTATGAATGTAATTTGAGAATAGTTTGATCCTGAAGCTGTCATTATACATCAGAAATGCCCTTAGCATATAGTCTTCATTCCAACTCCGGCCTTCATAAACCCAATCACGCGGATACTCGAATGTGGCAAAAACGTCATGAATATGAACAAGTACACCCTCTTTCAGAATGGGTAATACCTCGAAAAATAAATAATTAACATCACTGCCGGTTTTCGAAACATGAGTGCTGTCAATAAAAAGCATATCGTTTTTCCCGAGTTTTTCGAAATAACTTAACGGAACTTCCTGTATGTCTTTTACAAGTACATCGTTGTCCTGCTTGTCTTTTTCCGACATCAGCGAAAACAATCTCTCAGGATAAGGTTCAATAAATCCCAATTTAGTGTCGAGTTTAAATGCGTCCCTTGTATCCATCATAACAGCGGAACTGAATCCCGATCCAACTTCGATAATGTTTTTCGGTTTAAAATGACGCATCATGCAATATAACATGATCCCATCGGTATAGGTGTAAAAAGAGTTATCGAAATAATACCTCATTCCTTCCTTTTTGGCATCACCAAAAGGCATTTCCTCATAATATTTTCTGAAACCGGCCAACAGATCCTTCTGCTCATCCACATGAAGGTCGATACCTTTGATGTTTTTATCTTCTTTCCATATCTTATCCTCTCTTTGTTTTGCTTCATCTATATTGACCACCGGAGAATAATAATGTCCGGGAGGGACATAACAATATTTGCCTGCTGCTGAGAAGAATTTGGCGCCTTTCTTTGAGTTTTCAATAAAACCAGTCTTTTTACTCATAGAGATTTTGTTAGGTGAATTGATATTTAGTTGACAAAATTACAATTTATTTATCCGGCTTTTGTTTTGATAACATTTTACCGCTCTTTCTTTTTTTGGTTTCCAAAAAATACGTTTTGACTTTGCCCGACTAAAGGATATTAACTTTAATCCATTTTGCCTCTTTGCCGGATTTTAATTCCAGAAAATAAAGGCCTGTTTTCGAACCAATGTAAATTTCCGGGCTATTTCCAAATGTATTTCTGAACGTTTTTAGCAGTTTTCCCTGGGATGTATATACAGAAACTTTATACGACTTTTCAGGATCCAATCCATTGATTTTTAATATACCCTTACCTGGATTTGGATATGCTGTAATTTCAGTATTGATTGTTAGTTGATCTTCAATATCCTCGGGCAATGTTCCAAAGACCGGGCTCCAGAAAGAACTATTCCCGAAGGTAGATGCGTAAAACCGCCAGTCGTTTGTTGTCTCAAATGCTCTTGAAAAGGCAGTAATATTTGAAGCAGGTAATCCGTCATTGAAAGGAGTCCAGTTTTGTCCATCTTCGGTAAAAAATACACCTTCCAGAGTAGTGGCAGCATACATTACATCACTGTTTACCGGACTGATTAAAAAATCACTGAACTTGCTATAATTTTGAAGGGATACAAACAAAGAACTCCAGGTATTTCCACCATCATCTGATTGATAAATAGATCCGGGAATTCCACCGTAACCACCAACTCCGGCATAAACGATATCACTATTTGCCGGATCAGTAACAACTGCACCACCCCATTTAGTTTCAGCCGGAATTCCTGTATTGATAGGTAACCATGTATTTCCGCCATCAATGCTTTTCATGATCACGCCATTCAACAGGTCTGATTTATAAGCTGCATATAAAACCTGATCGTTGGTACCCGGAACAATATGGATGTATTTAAAACTATCATTTTCAGGACCCATAAAAATGTTTTCCCAGTTTTCGCCGCCGTCGGTTGTTTTGTATATCATCGATTCCCATCCGTTTGCTCCGAAATTGTTTCCACCGATGTATATCAGATCGGGATCGGTTTCTGAGAGGGCAAGCGCAAAAATCTGGGTTTCGAACACCGGTCCGATAAAAGGTCCTGTATTTTCCCATGTTTCCCCGCCATCGGTCGATTTATATAACCCTTCCTGGGCAACTGTGGTAGGTCCGTTCGACCAGGCATACATCGTTCCATCAATTCCTACTGAAACTTTGGAGAATCGTGTAGCCGGTAAATTTTCAACCAATTGCCATTCTTGCCAATCGGGGTCGTATATATAACAACCTCCGGAATTTTCGGCTTCAAATCCGGAGATCAATAAATCCGGATCATTTGGATCTATTTCGATATCATTCAAATCCAGCGACGCAATACCCTTTGAATTATCCATCCAGGTTTCACCACCATCCTCTGAATAACATACGCCCAAACTCAGAAAACCTGCTAAGATCACATCCGTATTTCCTGGCTCGAAAGTAAGGCATCTGGCCGAACCATTATCCCCTGAACCTGATGTATTGTAGGTCCAGGTTGATCCGCCATCTGTTGTAAAATAAACTCCATCTCCTTCAGTGGCCACAAAAATATTGTCACCATCATCCGGATTGATCAAAATATCGTTAACCACTTTGTTAGGGAATCCACTTGAGATATTTTGCCAACCCGTTCCAAAATCATCGCTTTTATAAAGTCCTAGCACATTTCCTCCAAAAAGCTGTCCGCCACCGATATAAACAGTTTCATCGTGTATTGCCACAACATTTAGCGGTTTGCCGCCCGGCAGATTTGAAGTTACATCCTGCCATGTAGCACCTCCATCAAATGAAGCGATGACTTTTGCATTGCTGAAGCTCTCATTTCCAATCGCAAAAAGCGTTTCGCTGTTGTCAGGATCAATTGCAATACTCACACAACTCCAGCCAACCGGAAGGATTGAAGTCATATCGAAAAGCTCCCAGAAAGCTCCATAATCGGTTGATTTGGCGATTACTTTGTTTTGTGTTACACTGATGTTGGTTGATAAACAAGCATATACCAATCCCGGTGCCGTTGGATCCGTTGCAATATCCAGGATACCTCCATTGTAAGGTATAATCTTTTGTTCCCAGGAGATGCCGCTATCGGTGGATCTGTAAATTTTACCAAACATAGTATTTCCTCCGGCAATCATTACGTTTCCGGCAGATTCTATACAATGTATTCCTGAAGGGGCCAGGTTAAGCAAACTATTTATCAACATCCATTCATTGTCGATGCCTTGTTTTGCGTAGGGGTAGCCTGCAGCAGCAAACATCGAATCCGTATTGGTTGCGCTCACGGCAATATCGAGAACATCACCGCCATACGGTCCATAGGAATACCATTCCATGTCTTTCTCCTCTGCCTTTGCATACTGATTGATTGATTTATAAACCTTTGTGGTATTACCGTGAAGATCCGTATTTAATGATGTTGATTGACTAAATAACGACAGGAAAAATATCGTTGAACTAAGCGTAATTATTAATTTTTTCATAAGGTTAAGTTTTATTGATTCAAACAAAAATAAGGATAAATGTGATGTTTTCGATCTTATGAACAGGTTATTCACATGTATTCAGGTAGTAAAAGAATGATCTTCAATATTTATTTAAAACAAAAGGCACTTAGTTGCAATGGTTTATATTTTGGTTACGGTATGATTTAAGTTTTTTCCAACAATTTTAAATATTTGTTAATGTGTTGGTTTGTAGGTGTTAATCGAGATTAACTGCATCCAATAATTTATAACCGTTTTAAATTGATCGGTTATTATTTTGTATATCAAACATATATACGATTAATCGTGTAAGTGTTAATAAATCAACATCAAATCATGTAAATTTTGCATTTGAAATATGCTATACTTGCAAACAATACGTTCATTGAATTTTGAAAAAGAGATCAATTATCCAGCAAATTATTTTGCACTATTTAACTCAATCGAAACCGGAATATGGTTTCGATAACTAATTAATTACTTGTTTCACTATAAAAGATCGAATGATGAATAGTAGATTTCTTTTTATGGCAATTTTTGCCATTTTCGTTTCTGTCAGTGGTATACAGGCTCAAAATGTAACAACACATGAAGTTGTTTTTGATACACTGAACATTTCTCTTTCGGATAATTTGACAAACAGCCACGGTGATATTTTTATCGGCCGAATGAGGGCTTATGATCCTGAAGGAAAACCTTTGGAATTCCTGATCAATTCACAGGAATATAAAGATCTGTTTGAAATTGATTCCAGAGGAACGATCAAAGCAGACTACAGGAAATTATCAAGTTTATGTGCACAAGAAGAGTTTTTGGTGGAAGTTGCGGCTTCTGACGGGGTTCAGTTCTCAATCGGAACTGTTGTAATATATGTGCTATGTAAGTAACATTTAATCAGTTTTTTCTGGCCGGATCATTTTTTTGGTCCGGTTTTTTTATGTTTACTCATTAAAAGGCCAAAAAAGTTTTGTCCCATACTTATGGTTAATTTTGCAAAATGATCCCATTCGATTTCGGGAGTTTAAATCAATGCACTATGAAACAATCCTTTTTACTTACTAAAATCATAGCAACAGTTGGGCCGGCAAGCAGTGATACCGATACTTTAAAAAATTTGGTTAAAAGTGGGGTAAGGCTTTTCAGAATAAATTTTTCACATGGTACATTTTCCCAATATCAGAACATTGTTGAGAATATTCGCATGGTTGAAAAAGAACTGGATGAGTTTATTGCTGTTGTTGGCGATCTTTCCGGCCCAAAAATCAGGCTTGGAAAAGTTACCCGGGAGGGAATCAGAATCGAAGATCACCATCAAGTCAAATTTGTAAAACATGATATAACAGCAGAAAAAGGAGGTGCTGAAGTAACATTCTCTACAACCTATCCTGAGTTTATTGATGTTGTAAAACCCGGAGAAAGAATTTTGCTTGATGACGGAAATGTTAGATTGGTTTGTACGGAAATTCAGGGAGAACAGGAATCGAAAACCGTGGTTTGTAAGGTTGAAACCGGAGGTTTATTAACTACAGCCAAGGGAATTAATCTTCCTGATACGGATTTGACCGTTGAATCACTTACCCAAAAAGACCTGAAATGCATTGATTTTGCAATTGAACACAAATTCGATTTTCTGGCTTTGAGCTTTGTCAGAAAAGCTGAAGATGTGTTAAAGCTGAAAGAAATTTTGAAAAAGGCAGGAGCGGGGACTTCCGGCAAAAAAGAGATTCATGCTGATCTCGGCTTGTCAGCTGATCCTGGGATAAAAGAAGATATTATTCCGGTTATCGCCAAAATTGAAAAGCCGCAAGCCATTGCCAATCTTGAGGAAATTGTGAAAGAGTCGGATGCTGTGATGGTTGCCAGGGGCGACCTGGGCGTTGAAATGGATCTGGCAGATGTGGCCATTCTTCAAAAGCAAATTATTCGTATTTGTCATAAATTTGGAAAACCGGTAATTGTGGCAACACAAATGCTTCAAAGCATGATCGAATCCAAAACCCCGACCCGTGCGGAAGTTTCTGACGTTGCCAATGCCATTTTTGATGGTGTGGATGCGGTTATGCTTTCTGGTGAAACGGCTGTTGGGAAATACCCTGTTGATGCTGTTAAAATTATGAATCAGATAGCTTCCAGGACAAACAACTACTTAAAAAAATCCGGGATTGTTTTTGAAAAAATGGAGAAATCAGAGATACGTAATGAAGACCCTGAAGCTATTGCACTGGGTGTACAAAGCATCTCAAACCATATAAACCCGGAATATTTGATTATCTGGACAAACAGAGGGGTAAGTGCCGTATACCTCTCACAACGAAGAATGCCCATGCCACTGCTGGCCTTCAGCTCGGTTGAAAACCGACTTCGGAAACTTACTTTGCTTTACGGTGTGAAACCAATTTTTATGAAAATGCCAGGCTCAGGAAGTGCTTTTATTAAAAATGTGAATGATCATCTTTTGCAAAATAACTGGAGCAAAACCGGTGATCCGGTCGTTGTTATCTCAGGTGATCCGATCAACAGAAGGGGACTTGCCAACCGTATTGTGATTCATCACATCGGCGAAAACGGCGAATAACCTAACTGCCTGGAATACGCATCAAGTTCCATAACCACGGGCAACCATCACAGCCAGCAGCGGGATCAAAGCAACCAATAACAATTGAATTCTGATAAGCATCAGTGTTCTTTTTACCTTTTTCTCTTCAATTAGCGGTGTTTCCCCTTTTTTTACACTTTTCCGCCACTTCAGAAATAAAATAGTTGGCCAAATGGAGATGATCCCTACGATGATAAAAAGGGTTACCTTGGTATGAAAGAACGGGTTACTCAGATAATAGTCGGCACCTTTGCCCCAGACAAACCACCTTAATAATCCGGTTACCAGAACCATCACTGCAGCGATACCATAAATCAGGTCGACTGTAGCAAGGGTTTTTACCTGTTGGTTCGTAAGTTTGGGCTTAAGAATGAGGTGCTCAGCTATTAAACCGCCCATTAGTACCATGATACTTAGAAAATGCAAATATGGAATTACGATTGTCATTTCAGAATATTTTAAGCAATCATAACAAGGTGAAATGGCTAATGTTCAAGAAAAAAACTGTTTTTTGCTTTTCCACGGGTGGGGATCATTTCATTAAGGTAATTGTGTTCCACGCCCAAGGTTCGGATACCAGAATTCATCCTTATCCTGATTGTCTGATTGTCCATCCATGTTGGTATCCGAACTTTTATATCCGGATGTTCCTGATTCCATATCCCATAAACCCGACTTATCTGTTTCATCTACAATTCCATCCGCATTCACATCTCCTGAAACCATTCCCCAGGTATTGACGGCAATTTCCTTTTGAGCATCCGCACCTCCATAGGCATTCATGGCTTCTGATGAAAAATCCCATGAATACACCCCTTTGTCATAATCGGGTGGACCTGATGTTAGCACAGGGAGGTGGTTTCTATGGTGAATCGAAAGGAATAAATCGTGATCAACAGAAGTGTCGAAACCGATTTTGGAATGGCCGTCCATACCTGTTATCGTTCCGTTTCCATGAAGCAATGCCGCTATTCGACCAATAGCTGCCTCATCCACAGAAGCGGAAGCAGATGTTGTATCATATAATGTGATCAATACCCAATCCGTAATATCTCCCGGCATAACATCATCAACCATTTCCTCGCCTGCATAATTCCAGGGTGGATTGTTAAACGGTTGACCAGGTGGCATAAACTCGGGATTTAAATCCGTGTACATACCAGTCTCTCCAAAAGGACCTTCTAAAAACACTTTGAGATCAAGCAGCTTTTTGTGTTTTACATTTCCAATTTTATTCATCACATAATTCCCCGGATCGATATCAACAAAGGTGATCTCTTTGTCGAAAACAAAACGATAAACAGTGTCGTTTTGGAGCTGATCAAAGCGTAAAACAGAATCGCCACCGGCAAAATACAGTTTAAACTCTACAGGGATTTCGAAAAATAGCGTAACGGCTGAAGATGTGCTTTGGCTTACCTCAAGCCATGCCGTATCTGCATCCTGCCACCAGGTGAGGTCATAAATAGGATAACCTTCGCCATAATACCACTGATCAAAAAAATGGGTAAAATCGATTCCTGAAATTTCCTGGCATTTATCTCTGAAATCGGCTCCTGTAGCAACACTGTCAGCATATTGCTGCTGAAATTCATACAAAGTCTTAAAAAACAATGAGTCATTATTCATCATGTAACGGATCATATGCACGACAGCACTTCCCTTGCGATAACTCAGGCGCGTGCTAAAAATTCTTGACCAGTTATCGAGTGATGATTCGGGTACATAAACCGACCCCCCGCTACTGGTCATAGCATAGTTCTGGTAAGCAATGATCTGGTTATCGGCATCGGCTTTTCCATAAAAACCTTCACGGACCAGGTATTGAATATAGGTTGCAAAACCTTCGTTGATCCACACATCACTCCAGGTTGCACAGGTTACATTGTCGCCAAACCAAGAGTGCCCCAGTTCATGTGAAATTAGCAAAAATCCCAAACCGCGCATACCACTCATGGTAATGTGTTCCATTCCTGAAAAATTTGCAGGATACCACATGTAATGCCCGTATTTCTCTTTATAAAAAGGAAACAATCCCAGCTGGTTCGATAACTGCTCAATCATGTCAGCCGTGTAGTCGATATTCGTTTTATTATCTGCCAGAATCCCCGGATAATCAAAAAGGTAGTTTTGGATCAGTATGGAATCGTTTGGAAGACTGTCGGGTTTTGCATAGATATTATATTCCTCGTAATCAGACACAGCAAAGAAAATGAGATAAAACGCCGTCGATAAATTGGTTCTCCATTCGTGCCTCACTTTATTGTTCGGTAGCGGAACTTCGGTAAGCAATCCCGGACCGGCAACTTTCAGGTTACTGTTCGTAGTAATAAAAATATGCACCGAATCAGCTTTGTCATGCAGTTCCTGTTTCATGGGCATCCATTCATGAGCAAAATAGGGTTCTGAGAAAGTCTGGCTCACCGGAAAATTACCGTAAGTAGCGTGCTGTGATGCTGAATAGTAAATACTCGAATAATCAACAGGTGTGTGATAAAATAATTTAAATTCGATATAATCTCCTTCAGATGCCGGAGAATCCAGCGTAACAAAAATGTTATCGTCGATATGATTGAAAGCAGAGAAGTTTCCGTTTATAAATACCGAATCTGCAGACAGTTTATGGCTTAGCTCAATTGAAAACGTATCCATTTCAGAGGCAGAAACCTGAACAAAAACGATGGCATTTCCACTAAATTGATTGGTTGTATCGTAAGCTTCAAGGTCCAGTTTGTAGAACTTTACATCATACAGATTAACAAGCGGATTGGGGTTGATAATCGATTCGAAAGGTGAAGGCAAATCCTTGTGATAAAATTTACAGATATGTTCCGGTTCATCTTCATCAAATAAGTGTTCTTGACCTTGAGCGAAATTCACAGTAAAACATCCGAAAGTCAGCAATAGAAGTAACAAGTTTTTCATGTCAGGAATTTTTTAATGTAACAGTGTAAAGAAATAATTGTTAGTTAAACCGCAATTGCAAAGATAGTTAAGAGCTTTGTAAATGTTTGTTTATTCCTAAAAAACAGGGGAAGTTTAGCACTCCTCAAATAAAAATTTAATTTTGTGTAAACTCTTGTATGACCTATCTGGATGCAGCCGGTTTCCTTATTTCCGGGGATAACTCCCCGGTAGTTGATGTGCGCTCTCCCTCAGAATTTGCTCAGGGACATATCCCCGGAGCCTTTAATATTCCGCTTTTCGACGATGAAGAAAGAAAAATAGTTGGCACTTTGTATAAAAAGGCAGGCAGAGAGGCTGCGCTTATGAAAGGACTTGATCTGGCCGGGCCCAAAATGTCAGGATTCATCAAACAGATCAGGAAAATTGCACCGCGGCGCAAAGTCCGTTTACATTGTTGGCGGGGAGGCATGAGAAGTAAGAACATGGCCTGGTTGTTCGAAACCGTAGGTGTAGAAACCAGTATCCTCGAAGGAGGTTATAAAGCTTACAGGCGATTTATCAGGGAAAAACTTGGAGCAGATGTTGCACTTCTGGTTGTTGGTGGTAAAACAGGTAGCGGGAAAACTGCAATCTTACATGCCCTTCAGAAATCGGGGCAGCAGGTCCTCGACCTGGAAGGTTTGGCGAATCACAAGGGATCAGCTTTTGGAGATCTCGGCCAACCTGATCAACCGACTAACGAGCAATTTGAAAATAATATATATCACGTTTTGAAAACCTTTGATCATTCCAAACCGGTTTGGCTGGAAGATGAAAGCAGGGGCATCGGCAGGGTTAGCATCCCTGAACCGTTATTCCTACGTATCAGAAACAGTCATTTGTTGTTTCTTGAAGTGCCGAAACATTACAGAATTAACAGATTGGTGAATGAGTATGCCGGATTTGACAGAAATAAACTGATTGAAGCCATAAAAAGGATTTCAGATAAACTGGGAGGCTTAAATGCAAAACTTGCGGAAGAAGCGCTCTATCGCAATGACTTCGAAACTGCTGCATCGATCTTGTTGGTTTATTATGACAAAAATTACCTGAAAGGAATGCAGTTACGTAATACAGAAAAAGTAAGCCGGATCGAAACAAATACTGGAAAACCATTTGAAAATGCTGCTTTACTGGTGGCATTTTTGAATTCATATTACGGTAAACCGAAAATACATTAACAACATCTCATTTAATTATCATTGATTATGGATCCCATATACCTGGATTACAACGCAACAACACCGATTGATAAAGAAGTAGCGTCAGCCATGCGGCCCTATTTGGATCAATACTTCGGAAATCCTTCCAGTGTTCACAGTTTTGGAGTTCAGGCTAAAAAAGCAGTGATCAAAGCCAGGGCACAGGTTGCCGGTTTGATTGGTTGTTTGCCGGAAGAGGTCATATTTACCAGCGGAGGAACTGAATCCAATAATTACGCACTCAAAGGTTTTGCTTTCGCCAACCGCGATAAGGGTAATCACATCATCACCTCGGAAATTGAACATCCTGCAGTACTTGAGGTTTGTGCCTATCTTGAAAAAAACGGATTCAGCATTACCTATGTAAGCGTTGACGAATTCGGTCGGATAGATCCAAAGGATGTTGCACATGCAATCCTTCCCAATACAATTTTGATCTCTGTGATGCATGCCAATAACGAGGTTGGCACCATTCAACCGATCCGCGAAATCGCAAAGATCGCACATGACAATCACATAATATTCCATACCGACGCCGCCCAATCAACCGGCAAAGTACACGTGGATGTAAATGATCTTGATGTTGATATGCTTTCAATTGCCGGACATAAACTATATGCTCCTAAAGGAATAGGAGCACTGTATGTTAGGCAGGGTATTCTGCTTGAAAAGTTAATTCACGGCGCTGATCACGAGATGAACCGGAGAGCAGGAACTGAAAATCTGCTGGAAATTGTTGGACTTGGAAAGGCTTGTGAAATTGCAGGTGATAAACTGCACCAAAACATCGAAAAGATGCAACAGACCCGTGATCTGCTCTTTGCCAAATTGAAGGATGCTTTGCCTGAGATCAAACGCAACGGACACCCCACCTTTTGTCTTCCGAATACCCTGAGCATCAGCTTCCCGGGAATTGAAGCCAATACTCTTCTTTCTGAGCTGAGCCAGGTAGCTGCATCTGCCGGTGCTGCTTGTCATACCGATTCTATAGACATTAGTGCGGTTCTCACAGCCATAAAGCTGCCTGAGCACTTTGCTATGGGTACCATCCGGTTCAGTACGGGTAAGCAAACCACATCTGAAGAAATTACTGAAGCGGCCGGCTATATTATCGATGTAGCTAAAAGATTAAAACCCGGATCCGGCAATATTACCGGGCCAATTCATACTGATCAGCGAATCAGGTTAACACAGTTTACACATGGTATGGGATGTGCATGTAAAATCAGGCCGCAATACCTCGAAAAGGTTTTACGCGACTTTAGCCCTGTTACGGATCCCAATGTTCTTGTTTCCCTTCAATCTTCCGATGATGCTGCGGTATATAAAATTAATGAAAACACCGCCATCATTCAGTCGGTCGATTTTTTTACACCTGTAGCTGACGATCCGTATCATTTTGGCGCTATTGCGGCAGCCAATGCACTTAGCGATATTTATGCAATGGGTGGTAAGCCGGTTTTTGCCCTCAATATCGTAGGATTTCCTGATAACCGTTTGCCGGTGGAAGTTTTGCAGGCCATCCTCAGGGGAGCTGAAGATAAAGCTGCTGAAGCGGGAATTCATATCCTTGGCGGGCACACGGTAGAAGACACTGAACCCAAGTTCGGTATGGCAGTTACAGGTATCATTCATCCGGATAAAATATTGAAAAACAATACGGGTAAATCCGGCGATCTATTGATCCTGACCAAGCCCATCGGAACAGGAATAATTGCTACGGCTGTTAAGAGAGGTTTGGCCAATGATGAACAATCCGCAGAAGCAATCGAAACGATGAGCGAATTGAATAATATTGCTGCTGAATGCATGCAAAACTATACCATACATGCATGTACAGATATCACCGGTTTCGGATTGCTAGGGCATCTGAAAGAAATGGTGGCATCCACCGGTGTTGGTGCCAAAATTTACGCAGATCGGGTGCCTTATTTACCCGGTGTCAGAGAGCTGGCTTCAAATGGAATTGTTCCCGGAGGAACTGAAAACAACCTTCAATTTGTTTCCGGTTTTGTAATTTGGGATGAAAGTATCTCTCAAACTGAAAAACTGATGCTTACTGATGCGCAAACTTCAGGTGGATTGTTGATGGCTGTTCCCGTTAAATATGCAGAAGCTATCCGTTCAGATTTAATCCAGAGAGGATTGTCCCGTACGTCAATAATAGGTGAATTAACAATTGACCGTCCCGGCAAAATTTCCGTTGTCATTAACTAAAATTTATTGTATATTAGCGGGGTAAAATTAACCACCATGGAGAACATAACAAGCTTTCAGTTGGTCCTCATTATCATAGGTTTTATTGCCCTGGTAACCGTACTTGTAGTAATTTTTTACAAACCAGCAAAAGAATTACAGGTACATTGTGAATTTACACCAAACCAGCAAAAACCTGATGGTCATCGTTTACAACTATCCGTTGAAAACACCGGAAAAGCAAAATTAAAAATGATGGCTCCATTTATCAGGTTCATTCACGGTCCCAGCTCGCAAATTTATCAGTTGAAACCTGAGCAGGCACATTGTGCATTTCCAAAGTTGCTTAAGGTGGGAGATGTAGTCAGCTGCGATTTCGATTTGGATGATTTCAGGGATAAACTTAAAAAGAACGGATTCCATCCAACCCATGTGAAAATTGAAATAAAGGATACCGTGGGAATGAAATTCAGTTCGCATTCCATCGATTACAAAATCTAATTCTCCTTCATAAAAGTTAAGAAAGGATTAGGACTGGTTTTTTTATTTTATCCTGATCTTGTTGCAACTCTTTTTATCAACATCATTTTAAATTATCTGTCGATAATTCATCCTATCGAAGATTGCTTAAATGATTAATTTTGGCTGAAAATTGAAATTGTGAGTGATATATTACAGCACCTGAATAAGGAACAAAAAATGGCGGTTGAAGCTGTTGAAGGACCTGTGATGGTGATAGCCGGAGCAGGATCGGGCAAAACCAGGGTGCTTACTTACCGGGTGGCTCATTTATTGAATATGGGCATTGATCCTTTTAACATCCTGGCGCTTACCTTTACCAACAAAGCAGCCAGAGAAATGAAAGACCGGATTATTAAACTGGTCGGAAATGCCGATGCTAAAAATGTGTGGATGGGGACCTTTCATTCTGTTTTTGCAAGAATATTAAGAATTGAAGCCGGCCGAATCGGGTATCCCTCTAATTTTTCGATCTATGATTCAGATGATTCCAAAAGATTGATGAAGGCGATCCTGAAAGAGAATAACGTAAATGATAAGGTATACACCCCAAACCTTGTTCTGAACAGAATATCTTCTGCCAAAACAAATCTCATCACTGCCGATGAATACCTCGCCAACGACCAACTGAAACTACAGGACGACATGTCTGCCAAACCGATGTTGGGGCAGCTTTACAAAATATACGATACACGCTGTAAACGTGCATCAGCAATGGACTTTGATGACTTGTTGCTGAATACATACCTGATGCTAAAACGGTTTCCCGACCTTTTGTTGAAATACCAGCATAAATTCAGTTTTGTTCTTGTGGATGAGTACCAGGATACCAATCATGCACAATATATGATCCTGAAAATGTTGTCAGCAAATGATGAAAACCTTTGTGTGGTGGGTGATGATGCACAGAGCATCTACGCTTTCAGGGGGGCCAATATTCAAAATATACTAAACTTCAAAAGGGATTACCCGGATGCACGGGAGTTTAAACTCGAACAAAATTACCGGTCGACTAAAAGCATTGTTAAAGCAGCAAATTCCATCATTGTAAATAATAAAGATCAAATATTTAAAGAGATTTGGACCGATAACGATCAGGGTGACCGGATCACATTGATCAAAGCCAATTCGGATGGAGAAGAAGGTTCGCTCGTTGCCAATTCAATCTTCGAAAATAAGATGAATCTTCAGATCAACAACGATGCTTTTGCAATTCTTTACAGAACCAACGCCCAATCCCGGTCAATCGAAGAAGCGCTTCGACGCCTGAATATCCCATACAGGATTTACGGTGGATTATCTTTTTATAACCGAAAGGAGATCAAAGACCTGTTGGCATATTTCAGAATTTGTGTTAATCATAAGGATGAAGAGGCACTCAGAAGGATCATTAATTATCCGACCCGGGGAATCGGAAAAACAACCCAGGAAAATATTGTTGTAGTAGCCGACAAGGCAGGCGTTTCACAGTGGGAAGTTCTTGAAAATCCTCATCGGTTTGCCTTGAATGTTAATAGTGGGACCCTCAACAGGATCAATGCTTTTGTAACCATGATCAAAAGTTTCGCTGTTCATGTGAAGCAAAAAAACGCTTATGAGGTGGCCAGACTTATTGCCACTTCTTCCGGAATTATTAAAGAGCTTAGGGAAGATAGCACGCCTGAGGGAATCAGCCGACTCGAAAATATCGAAGAATTGCTGAATGCCATCAAAGAATATTCAGAACAGGGAACGGAACTTGTTCCGGGACAGGAAGACAAAGAGGAACAAACATCCCTGCGAACCCTCGACCTGTTTCTGCAGGAGGTTGCTCTGATTACTGATGCTGATACCAAAGATAAGGATGATGCTGACAAGGTTTCCCTTATGACCATCCATGCTGCCAAAGGCCTTGAGTTTCCGTATGTATACCTGGTTGGACTGGAAGAAAACCTGTTCCCTTCAATTCAGTCATTGAATTCAAGGGCTGATCTGGAAGAAGAAAGAAGGTTGTTTTATGTCGCCATTACCCGGGCCGAAAAGCGACTGTATATTTCTTATGCCGAAAATCGCTACAGATGGGGTAATTTAACGATATGTGAACCCAGTCGTTTTATCGAGGAGATCGATCAGGCCTGCCTGGAATACCCGCAGCGGATGCGAAGCCAGCCCATTGCTTCTGAAAAAGCTGTTCAACCGAAAAGTTTTAAACCTTCGGTGAAGAACCTTACCAAAATGAACAGTCAGAATATCGGGGGAGCTTACGATAAAGATATCGCTGATAAAATACAACCCGGCGTTGAAGTTGAACATGCACGATTCGGAAGGGGCAAAGTGATCGGGGTTGATGGTGCCGGAGCAAGTAAAAAAGCAGCTGTGTTTTTTAAAAGTGTCGGACAAAAACAACTTTTGCTCAAATATGCCAAACTGAAGATATTAAATTAATCCTGTAAAATTTACTGATCAATCTATAATTTAACTGCATATGAATGCTGCAAACTTTTCGCTGGTCGATTATCTGATTTTTATCACATACGGGGTTGTGATCGTCGGTATTGGGCTCTATGTATCACGCACCAGGAAGGGTCACCAGCGGAATGCAGAAGATTATTTCCTGGCCGGAAAGTCGTTGCCCTGGTGGACCATCGGAGCATCGCTTATTGCAGCCAACATTTCGGCTGAGCAGTTTATCGGCATGTCCGGATCCGGATTTGCCATTGGACTTGCCATTGCTTCATACGAATGGATGGCAGCTCTTACATTGATCATTGTCGGAAAGTTTTTCCTTCCCATCTTTATCGAAAAAAAACTCTATACCATTCCCCAGTTTCTTGAACAACGATACAGCACAAACCTTAAATCGATACTCGCTGTTTTCTGGATCGCCCTTTTTATTTTTGTAAATCTCACTTCAGTTCTCTACCTCGGTGCCAAAGCATTGGATACAATTTTAGGAAATGCAGACGGTTCGATGTTGATTTATGCCGTCGTTGGCCTGGCACTTTTCGCAGCCGCTTATTCACTTTGGGGTGGATTGTCGGCTGTGGCCTGGACCGATGTGATTCAGGTGGCCCTTCTGGTGATCGGTGGGTTGATCACCACATTTATTGCACTCGATCATTTGGCTCCTAACGGTGGTGTAGCAGAGGGATTTAAAATTTTATACAATAAAGTCCCTGAAAAATTTTCAATGATTCTGAGCAAGGGCGAAGTCATTACACCCAACGGTAAGGACGCCTATTTCGATCTGCCGGGATTGGCGGTACTGATAGGAGGGATGTGGATTGCAAACCTTTACTATTGGGGATTTAATCAATATATCATCCAACGTACCCTGGCTGCAAAAAACCTGCGTGAATCGCAACGCGGAATTGCATTTGCAGCCTTTATTAAACTGTTGATCCCTCTGATTGTTGTAATTCCCGGATTGGTTGCTTTTGCTATGAACAGCAGTCCCGGCGGCCTGGTAACCGGATCGTATGTAGATAGCACCTTTGTTACAGAAGCAGGTACCATCGACAACGACAGAGCTTTTCCATGGTTGATCAGTACCTTTATTCCAACAGGGTTAAAAGGACTCGTGCTGGCAGCGCTGGCTGCGGCCATTGTGTCGTCGCTGGCATCGATGCTTAACTCCACAGCTACAATTTTTACCATGGATATTTATAAGCCATATTTCAATCGCAAGGCCGGCGACCGGCAAACCGTTGCAGTTGGTAGGATTACTGCTGCGGTATCGCTTGTCATTGCATGTTTCATGGCCCCCCTGCTCGGAAGCATACCACAGGCTTTTCAATTTATTCAGGAGTATACCGGAATTGTTAGTCCTGGAATACTTGCCATATTTATACTTGGCCTATTCTATAAAAAAACAACTAATAATGCTGCCATCTGGGGTGCAATGCTTTCCATTCCAACGGCACTTTATTTTAAAACCGGCAGCAAGGGCTGGCTCGACAATACTGTTTTGGAGATGTTTTTTCCGAATTTACCCTGGATGCACCAAATGGGATTAACATTTTTAGTAGTGGTGGTTATTATCGTTGCTATAAGCTTTATTGAAAACAAAGGGAAAAACGACAGCAAGGCGATTATCTTCAAACCCGGATTATTTAAAACGGGAAGCCGGTTCAACATCAGCGCCCTGATCATTTGTTTGATACTTGCCTTTTTATATGCCTTTTTCTGGTAATTATTCTCACTTATTAACATTCTGAAACCCTCGCTATACTTTTGACGTATTGGCCTTCAATTATTTTTTAGTTCGATCAGTATACTTATATGAAAAAGATTTTTATTGTTATTACCGTTTTGCTCTCAATTGTCCGGGTACTTTTTGCAAATGGAAATATCTCAACTTCAATGGTTCAGGAAACCGAGTCGAGCAGTGCGTCGATTGGAGGTGGAGTATTAATTCTGTTATCGCTTGGGTTGGGTTATTCTATCAGAAGAATCCACGATATAAGGTCTCAAAACAGGGAATTGGCTGATTAGAAGAATCAGTTCTGCCCCCCGCCAGGTACAAATTCATAGGCTCCCAAATCCGGTCCATCATCAGCCAATCTTGAAATTCCTTCAAGGTCGACAGAAACATCAAAATACGCGCTGTCGATTGCTGCCAGGCTTCCTATATCCGAAGCCGGTGAGAGTGTGTCGAGCCTGTAGTTATTCACGCCATAATCAACAAACAGGGGATCTTCGTTTTTAATACAATTGATAAAGTGTGGATCATTGTCAAGGTTTACTTCCGTTTTTAGCAAGCAATGATCGAAGGTATAATTAAACGCAACCGCTTCATCTTCTGAAAAAAGGAGTTCCTCGTCAACATTTCCATACACGATACAATTCCAGAATTTAGCATTCAGCGGGCCCAAAACGGTCACAGGTTGCCCTTCTGAGTTCAGATAGGTAAGGTTATTGCTCAAAGTAAAAGATGGATCCTGCCTTATGGAACCACTCCAGTAATTGGCAAATGTACAATGTTTGAAATCGTAAAAGCCACCTACAGTGAGGATCATTGTATTTTCTGCGCAATTGGCAAATATTGAGTTTTCGGCAACAACTGCATAGGCAATGGTAAAAAGTCCCCAGCGGCTCATGTTTTTAACTATCGTATTTCTGAGGATCAAAGCATTCACGAGATCCTCATCCGCATCCAGGGTTTCTGCCTGTAAACCGATAAAACCGTTTTTGATTACAGCATAGTTAAACTGATTGTTTACACTGCCTTCGTTGATCCATATCCTGTCCCACTGGCCGGATTGATTCTGATATTCCGGCTCCAGCCGGTCACCCTGAAAGGTAACAACGCTATCCCGTTCACCATTAACGATAATATTACCACCTCTGTAAACCCATAAACCTGAATTTTGATGGAAATGTACATCCACTCCCGGCCCGATGGTCAGCGTGGCAGCACTGTCGATCACCGCCCAACCATAGATCACATAGGGTTTATCATCCTCCCACAAAACCGATTCTCCTTCTGGGGCTACTACCTTATATTTATATGCCAATCCCTCCAACACCTGATCACCCACGAAAAAATGGGCATCCTGGCCCCAGGCCACAAGGTCGACATCTTGTTTATTCCCGTTTGTTTCAAAAAATATATTATCAGTAATAACGAGGGGACTATTACTGTTTGTGGGATCAACATTCACTCTCACAAATATATAAAGGCTGTCGTCGGCGGCAAGCTCAATGTTATTGAGAGATGATGCAGGTATCCCGTTAATGTTGACCTCAAAGTTAGATGAACTTCCTCCGGAAACATAAATCCTCGAAATATTTACTCTTGAATTGTTGCGGTTGTATATTTTTAACGCCCTTGTGGTAGATCCGATAGTTGTGAATACAGTGTCAAAAATTATGGTGTCTGTTGAAAAGGTAAGTTTGTAAGCCGGATTGGAATCGATGATGTCGTCCTTTCTGCAGGATGATATGATCAAAATGGCTGTGATCAACAAAAAAATCGGGTATAAAACTCCGGAAGAGGTAACTTTCATTCGTTGAATATTTTATGCTGAAGATGCTTATAAACTATGCCGGCAAAGATAGGCATCAATCTATTAATACGGAAACGGCCTGTTAATATTGTATGGGTAAATTACACTATTTTTGATTGAAATTTACAAATATGAAATTTGGAGCTGTGTTGCTGAGTGTGGTCCCTGTCAGGGCAGAACCATCTGATCGTGCTGAGATGGTCACCCAATTGTTGTTTGGTGAACTTGTGGTCATTCATCAGAAATATGAGCAATGGATAAATATTCGTAACGTGTTTGATAATTATGAAGGGTGGGTCGATTCAAAACAAGTGGAAGCAATTGAGGAGGCTGAATTTAATCGGCTGCGATCAGCAAAAATACGCTACATTTCGTCTCCGGTCGATGTTATCCAAAACAAAACCGCAAATCAATTTTTGCCTGTTTTAGCCGGTAGCACACTCAGAAATAATGGAGAGAGTTCCTTTGAAATGGCTGGAATGATCTTCTCTTTCGATGGGGAAACAAAGAATCCCGATCAACCGGCTAAATATGAGGATCTGTTGGGAACCGCCATGACGTTTTTGAATGCTCCCTATTTGTGGGGAGGAAAAACGGTGTTTGGTATTGATTGCTCCGGTTTTATGCAGGTTGTATTTATGCTATCGGGTATTCAGCTTTTAAGAGATGCTTCGATGCAGGCAACTTCAGGCGAAACGGTTAATTTTATGGCTGAAGCCAGACCGGGTGACCTCGTGTTTTTTGATAATAAAGAGGGAGAGATTGTTCATGCAGGTATGATCATCGACAACAATGAAATTATCCATGCCTCAGGCAGGGTACGTATCGATACCATTGATCACCAGGGAATTTACAACCGGCAGTTAAAAAAATACACGCACAACCTTCGCGTGATCAAGCGGGTGTTGTGACATGACACTATTACCGGCAACTGTTACCGATTAACAAATTCATTATGAAAGGATTAATAATTTCACAGAGTTTTATCGCTTAAATATCACCCTTTGGCATATAATCTGTTCGTGTCGGCGGAAAATTAAAATCTGACAAAATGTTACAAACAAACCTTAAACACGTTTTATCTCGCCAGGATTACGACGATATTCTTGCCGGAAATGAGAATGTAATGATTTGCTGCGGCCGGATGGGTCCTATGTGTATTCCGGTATACGCATCTATGAAGGAATTGGAAGGAATTTATGACAACGTGGCTTTCTACGATATGGAGTTTGATCATCCCGATGCATCGGTGATCAGGAATTTACCGGAATGTCGCGGATTTATGGGACTTCCTTTTACAGTGTATTATAAAAACGGGAAAGTTGTTCATGCCACCAGCAGCATTCAATCGAAGGAACAGATAAAAGAAATTTTGGATAACAAATTTTAAATTTACCAAACATAAAAAAACCGGAGAGCAACACTTTCCGGTTTTTTTGAAGGTATCTTAATGTTAGTCATTTTCGATCTTCAGATCAAATTTAATTGTTGTTTCTGCAGGAAATGTTCCTTCATTTATTTCTGTAATAAGCATTAAACCCTGGTTGCCTCCTCCGGCATAGGTGGTTTCAACTGCAAAAACGTCGTTTACCTCAAATCCTTTTGGAAAGGTTATTTCGCTGTAATAAAATTGGGTTGTACCTACATTTCCACCCAGTGTAACGATAAGTGCTGATAAGGTCTCAATGCCATTAAATTGCGCTGCCGTAATGGTTGGTTTTTTTGCAACATAAGTAATTTTCCGGTTATCAGCGCCCCAACTACCAATGGCAGGATAGGCCAAAGCTGCAGAGTTTTGTTTCGGAGATACCAAACAATGTCCCTGGGTGAAATCCTGAAAATAAACCAGGTCAACCATTTTATATTCCTCAGGCATCGTAAGATCCTCAAGGTTGTAGGTTATTCCTTCCGTAAGGTTTATACCATGTGGTTCGGATGTACTGGTTGACCCGAGAATTAAACCGGTATATGATGACATTCCCGGACCACCTGTTTCTGTAGTTATTGTAAAGCTAATAATTCCTTTTCTTCCGGTAGAATCCGTAACGGTGAAAGTCCAGAGTTCATTACCTGCATTTGGATGAGCAACACTACTTCCTGTCCAGGTATATTGTGATTTAGCAGCAAAACTGGTATCAAAGACTATTTGAGTACTGGTAGCTTCATATTTTCTTCTGACTGTAAATCCGGCGAGTTTTGATCCTGTGTTGGGATTCATTTCAGCATTGATCCCCAAACTTATCGGTGTATTGGTTTCGAGCGTTGTATTTCCGGAAATATAGTTGCCGGGTTTAAACTGAATAATAGGATTTAATGCATTATCGGCCAGTATGTCGAAGGTTACAGAAGCAGATTTTTTAGCCTCACTGCCGCTGTAGATTGTGATGGTGAAAACCTGCGTGCCCACTTCATCACGCACCCGCAGGGTATCATTCAAATAGGTAAATGATTTACCCGATATGGCAGAGTCAACAATGGTTTCCGCTGCTTCCTGCATAAACCTGCTGGTAAGCAGGAAACGACTTAGATTTTCGCCACCCGAGCTATTTGATTCGGCTGTAAATGCCAGGGAAAACAGGTCTCCAACTTCCACCAGTTGATTGGGTGAAGTAGGTAATGTTACCAAAATAGTTGGATTTTTAACTTCGTCTTCCTCTTTATTGCATGAGATGGTGATCCCGAATATAAAAAGGGCTAAAACCGTGAACTTGATTGCAGAAGCAAAAGATTTTTTTGTAATCATTTTAGGATTTTTTATTTGAGGTCATAAAATTAGAAAAAAAAGGGAGCCCATAATGAGCTCCCTCTATTTTTTTATGGATTATACCGCATTATTCATCTTCTATAACAATATCAAGTCGTATTGAGCTTTCACCGTTGATTGCACCTTCTGTAACAGATTTTATGTGGATCAGGCCGAAACGTCCTGCACTTGTTTTAAATGCAATTACGTTCCCTGTTTGAAAACCGCCCGGTGTGGAATAGTACTGACTAAATATATGGGAGGCATTCTCCCAATTGATATTTTGATTTTCGATCACCACCAGCAGATCTTCTTTATCTTCAATTGCAAAGAAATGGCTCCCTGTCATAGAGGTTATCTTTTTGAATTTGGTTGTTTTGCGGTTGATTGATTCCCATTGGGTAATATCATCCGGATAGATTTGGTCAACTATTTCGGCAGAAGGGGAAGCAAGAGTATGTCCGTACGTTTCTGATCCGTGGAAGTATACCCAATCGATAAGGTCCTGCAGAGAAGTGCTGTCATTTACTTCATCGAAATTAAAAGTTTCTCCGCTGTGGGTGGAAAACAATTGTGGAACCGGGCTAGTGTAAGAGCCAAGGTTTATATTTTCATACCAGGTGATCATCGGGTCAGCAGGAATGGTTGTTACCGAAAAGTGAATGGTTGTACTCATATCATTCCGGTCAGTTACTGTACAGAAAAAATCTTCTGTACCTTCGTCGCTGTTGGTTTTCAAAAGAGTGTCTAGTTCGAATGATGGGGTGCTTAATTCCTTATTAAGTATGTTTATCACATTGACAACCTCAAGTTTACGTTCAATTTTAATGGATGCAAGGTTTTTATCACTTGTTGTTTTGGCACGAATTCCAAGCATAAAAGGGTGTTTCACGGTGAGCACCGTATCCTGACTTAGATAAATATAGTCGCCACCGCTTGTGCCCGATTTAAATGTAAGTGTTGGTCCTGTTCCTTCTTCTTCTTTTGTACATGAAACAAAAACCATTGTAAAAGACAATAAGATCAGAATAATACCATACCATTTTTTCAACATAACTACTGCAATTAAAGTTCATTAATCGCTTTAACGCAGATAAAAAAAAAGAGATGCGTTTTAGCATCTCTCTTTTTATGATTGCTATAAATCTTTTACATCTTATATTGACCGTCAATCGTAATGGTTGTTCCTGAAGTTTCTACAACTACTTCTGCATGGGTCAAATGGATCAGGTAATACGTTTCGTTGTATAGTACGCCTAAAACTTCATCGTAGTCACCAGACGCAGTGGCTGAAATGCCGGTATATTCTTCCATGTCTGTTCCGGCAGAAATGGCTTCCATGAGGCCTTCAACAGTGGCAAGATCTGTCCAGTCGGCAGGTTCCAGCATAACAAATTTATCAGCTCCATCTTTTGTGATCTGGGCATCAGTCTTTTTCCCGTTTGAAGTCCATTTTAATCCGAACATATCCAGACCGGTAGCTACTGCACCACCAACCCGTTTCCATTCCAGGTCAGTAGCTGCACCCAGCTCAGTTGTGTTCGGGTTTACAGTAACCTTAAAGGAGGCATTATTTTTCTCACCATCTTTATCAGTAACTTCAACATACAAGGTGCCTTCAACAACGTCCGGGAAAGTAATGGTGAAGTCCCCACTGTAGGAAGACTCATTGATGTCCTCGTTAAAAATATCATTTTGAGGTACGTTTGCAACGATCATATAAATTCTGATGTTTGTAAGATTCGCTCCTGAATTGGAGTTTTCATTTGCCACAACACCAATTTTTATTGAGTCGCCAGCCATAATCTCAACATCCGAAGATGTATAACCGGTTCCGGTTTGGAAGGTAACGGTAGGTTTCAAGTTCTGCGGTTCATCATCATCGTCATCACTACATGAAGTAAAAATAACTCCGGCAAAAACCAAAAGGCCTAATAAATAACTCAGTTTTTTCATTGTGTTCTTTTATTTAATTAGTAAATATTTGATTTCTAAAATTGGAGCGCAAAGATATTAATATTTAGCAAACCCGCTCACACAGGTTGTTAAAAAAGTTTAATACGGAAACTCCAATTAAATGAGTTTATGTTTCAAATTGTATGCCATAAATGAAAGGGTGGGTAGTTATCGATCATTCGCCTTATCTCCCAACATCGGCACAAATCTGAATGATCCATGTTCTTCTTCTATGTGAATATCCCCGGCGGTTTTTCGGATACGTTTCATAACCTGTGTATCCCTGCCCAGCGGAATCACTAAAATTCCACCCGGTTTAAGCTGCTGAATAAGTGATTCAGGTATTTCCACTGCACCGGCTGTTACGATAATACGATCGAACGGTGCCCAGGCTGGCAAACCTTTGTAGCCATCGCCGTAAGATATTTGCCTGGCTTTGTAACCCAAATCCGATAGAAGCGTTTTTGCTTTCAGGTAAAGCGGTTTCTGCCGTTCGATGGTATAAACTTTTGCACCCATCTCCATTAAAACACAGGATTGATAACCTGATCCTGTGCCCACTTCCAGCACTTTATCTCCTTTATTAATTTCAAGCAATTGTGTTTGGAAGGCAACCGTAAAGGGCTGGCTGATCGTTTGCCCTGAACCGATCGGAAATGCCTTATCGATATAGGCAAATTCAAGAAAAGATGAATCCATAAAGAGGTGGCGGGGCACTTTGCCTATTGCATCCAGAACACGTTCATCTTCAATTCCTTTATTTTTGATCTCTTCCACAAGCTTTTTCCTTAATCCTTTGTGCTTGAAGCTATCCTCGAATTTCATCCGTTTTCAGTTTTTTTTTTGACCTTATTAACCTCAGCCGGTTTATAAATGCCCCAATTTTTTGCGAAAATACAAATTGCAGGGTATATATTTGCCGCATCTTACTTGAAATTAAATACACAATGTTATGTTGAAAATCGGAGTTTTAGGCGCCGGCCATTTGGGGAAAATACATCTGAAGTGCATCACTGAATCAGACAAACTTGATCTTATTGGATTTTACGACCCTGATGAAGCAATGTCGGACATGGTTGAAAAGGAATTCGGAGTAAAAAGATTTGATGACATTCCTAAGCTGATAAGTGAAGTTGATGTTGTGGATATCGTAACACCAACTGTCTCTCATTTCGAATGTGCCATTCAGGCTTTGAAAGGTTTTCGGCATGTATTTATCGAAAAACCGGTTGTAACAACCCCTGCAGAAGCAAAGCAGTTGATTGCCCTGGCTAAGGAAGCTGAAGTTAAAGTTCAGGTGGGACATGTTGAAAGGTTCAATCCTGCATTTACAGCTGCGATTCCTTACTTTAACAAACCGATGTTTATTGAAACACACAGGTTAGCCCAGTTCAATCCGAGGGGGACCGATGTGCCGGTGATTCTCGATCTGATGATCCATGACATTGATATCGTGCTGAGTGTAGTTAATTCTAATATTCGTAAAATTAATGCAAGCGGCGTGCCGGTGGTCAGCGATACTCCCGACATAGCCAATGCCCGTCTTGAATTCGATAACGGTTGTGTGGCCAATTTAACGGCCAGCAGAATCTCGATGAAAAATATGCGTAAATCGCGTTTTTTCCAATCAAATGCCTACATTTCAGTTGACTTTCTTGATAAGAAAACGGAAGTCCTGAGCATGAAAGATGTGCAAAATCCGGATGAGGCAGATCCGCTTGCCATGATCATCGATCTGGGTAAAGGCAAGGGAAGCAAACAGATCATTTTTGATAAACCGGATATCAAACCTGTGAATGCCATCAAAAATGAACTGGAAAGTTTTGCCGAAGCAATCGAAAAAAACAAAGCCCCGCTGGTTTCGATCGATGATGGCTATGCTGCTCTTGACGTTGCTTATAAAATCATGGAAAAGATGAATTTTTCGATGGAGCAGTAATCGAATTTCCACTTATAAAGCAACCATTTCTAAAACATTTTAATCAGCAATATGGAGCGGTGTTAATCGTTTTTTTAAATTCGCAGCGAAATTTTAAACTAGTGGAGATAAAGCGATTTTTCAGGATAATCCTGGCTACATTCATTGCAGGATTTTTTTTGACTTCATGTGAAAAGTTTGAAGGTGATCAAACCATACCTTCCTACCTGTCAATTGATACCATTATTCTTGTCGATAATCCCGGTTTACTCGAAGGTCATTCGTTAACCCATAACTTTACTGATGTCTGGGTATATGTGGATGAACAGGTTTTGGGGGCATTCGAACTGCCTGCGATGATTCCGGTTTTACAAAACGGCACGCACAATCTTACCATTTATGCCGGTGTAAAACTCAATGCCTTATCCGGTACCCGTGCGGGATACAGTTTTACTGCACCTATGATTGATGATGAATTTGAATTTGTAATGGATAGCGTGATAGAAATCAATCCTTCTGTTTCATATTACGACAATACCGATTTTGCATGGATTGAAGAATTCGATTTTACCAACCCCGAAAGCATTTCCCTGATACCATCATCCAACAGCGATACGTCGTTGACTGAATTTACCAGAAACCCCACGGATCCTTTATATGAAAGATTTGGTTCACGTTCCGGGATCGGGTATGTGGATTCAAAAAATACAGTTTTAGAGATAACTACCAAGGTTGAAGAAGATGAAGGATTTTATTTTCCTCCGGGTGCCAGTCCGGTGATGCTCGAAATGGAATTCAACAGCGATCATTTGGTCGGAGTTGGCATGTTTATAAGGCAAAGCGGAATTATTCAACATCCCGTTTTGATACTTCGGCCTACCAATGGTGAATGGAAAAAGGTTTACGTTAATTTTACACCAACCATTTCTTCTTACTCGAATGCTGTTAATTTTAATGTGTTTTTCAGGGCTGACTGGGATGGTGTAAGCGAAAAAGGAACAGTGATGCTCGACAATATTAAACTGGTTCGAAAACAATAGCTGATGAATAAAACTTTACAGGTTGCCAAATACGTTTTCGCGGATCTTCTTGCAGCTGCCATTGCCTGGTCGCTGTTTTTTACCTATCGGAAATATGTAGTTGATCCTTACGTGTTCAGCAATTTACAGCTTATTTATGCTGATGAAAAGCTGTATTTGGGAATTGCTGTTATCCCGTTATTTTGGTTAACCCTGTATATCATCGTTGGAACCTACCGGAAAATATACCGGAAATCAAGGTTAAAAGAACTTAGTCAAACCCTTTCGATAACTTTTATCGGGGTCATTTTTATCTTCTTTTCAATCATTCTTGATGATATTTATATCACCTATAAATCATACCTTCAATCATTTCTGGTGTTGTTTGTTCTCCATTTTTTCTTTACCTATGGATTCCGGTTATTGATTACTACCAACACCATTCACCGAATTCATAAACGGATTATTGGTTTTCCGAGCATCATTATCGGAAGCAATGGCAATGCTGTTGACATTTATAAGGAAATCCAGGGCGAGAAGGTGTCATCAGGAAATAAGTTTGTCGGATTCGTTAATGCAAAGCAATATGATGCTTATCGCATGTCGGAGTTCTTGCCTCATTTGGGGCATATTGATGATTTGAAAAAGATCATAGGTGAGCATAAGATCGAAGAAGTTATTATTGCCATCGAACGATCGGAGCAGGCGAATATTGAACATATCATTTCACAACTCGAAGATTCGGAAGTTGTGATTAAGATGATCCCGAATTTGCAGGATTTTCTTACAGGCGCAGTTAGAACAGAAGGTATCTGGCATGCACCACTTGTAAAAATTTCTCCTGATCTGATGCCTGCCTGGCAGATGTCGCTTAAGCGTATTATTGATATTGTGATTTCCGCAATCAGCATGCTTCTTTTGCTGCCTGTTTATATTGCTGTATCGATTGGAGTAAAAATGTCATCGAAGGGCCCTGTTATTTACAAACAGGAGCGGGTTGGCCTGCACGGGAAACCTTTTAATATGTATAAATTTCGCTCGATGTATAACGATGCAGAGAGGGGAACACCCAAGCTCTCTTCCTCATCAGACGACCGCATAACACCCTTTGGTAAATTCTTACGTAAGGTCAGGCTCGATGAAATACCCCAGTTTTATTCCGTGTTCAAAGGTGATATGTCGTTGGTGGGGCCCAGACCTGAAAGACAGTTTTTTATCGACCAGATCGTACAACGTGCACCTCATTACCGTTTGCTTCATAAAGTTAAACCGGGTATTACTTCCTGGGGGCAGGTGAAATTCGGATATGCCAGCAATGTTGATGAGATGATCCAGAGATTGAAATACGACATTCTTTATATCGAAAACATGTCGCTTGCAATGGATCTGAAAATTATGATCTATACAATTATGATTGTTGTGCAGGGAAGGGGCAAATAATACTGTTTCCGGCTAAATTTCTCCGTTTTCGATCATCACCACAATCTCTTCTATATCACGGTCTTCACCTTCCGGATCATATTCAGTTTTTAAATTATAACCGAACAAACGGGCAAAAGTCTGCCAGAAAAAAGCCATAAATTTTCCACGTAGTTCCTGGATAAGTACATACGATGAATTTCCGGTTTCGCGATCAACAAGTTTAATGAGAATAATACCCTGGGTAAAGGTAAGTTTTTTAATATCGTCTTCAAATTCATCTCTGAGCTGCTGTTCAGCTTCTTTCATGATTTCACGACGCTCGGCATCGTTTTTGGCGTTTTTCAGAATATCCTCATATTCATTCAGCTTGATACCAGCAAGTTTAGCATACGGATATACCTTCTTAACATTGTATACCAGCTTATTGTGCCGTTTTGCAAGTACGCGTAGTTTTCGTGGCAAACGTGAATTGACTGTGTATTCAGGTAAACTGGCTATAATAATTGTATCCGAATCGATGATTTTAGCAATTGCTATCCGCTGCTCCTGACCTTTACCCGGATCAGGAATTATAAAAAGGGAAAATAATATGAAGAAGAAAGCAAGCCGCATATCGATTTTTGCCGAAAATTGACAATTATTATGCCAACGAAAAAAACTTCCTCAGGATTATTTAACGCCCAGAAATTTATCAGGCCACCTTCAGTTTGGCGATACTGGTCTTCCTGAATTTGTCTTCAGCATAATCAGGTGTAACAACCAGCTCTCTGGCAGATTTGTCTCCCGGAAGCTCGAACATGGCATCTGTAAGGATACCTTCAACGATCGACCTGAGACCACGGGCACCCAATTTAAATTCTACCGACATGTCCACGATAAAATCCAACACTTTATCTTCGAAAACAAGTTTAATCCCATCCATTTCGAACAGTTTTGTGTACTGTTTGATCAAACTGTTTTTAGGCTCCGTAAGAATTTTTCTAAGCGTATCTTTTTTAAGCGGATGTAAAAATGTAACAACCGGCATTCTTCCGACAATTTCCGGTATCAACCCGAATTTTTTAATATCCGGAGGGGATACATATTGCAAAATATTATCCTTGTCAATCTCTTCCAGGGCTTTGTTATAAGAATATCCAATCACATTAGTCCGCATACGCGAAGCGATCAACTTGTCAATTCCATCGAAGGCTCCACCTGCAACGAAAAGAATGTTTTTGGTGTCGATCTGGATCATTTTCTGTTCGGGATGTTTCCTGCCGCCCTGTGGTGGAACATTAACAACCGAACCTTCCAGTAATTTTAGTAATGCCTGCTGAACCCCTTCACCCGAAACATCGCGGGTAATACTCGGATTATCACTTTTTCGTGAAATTTTATCAATTTCATCTATAAAAACAATCCCTTTTTCAGCGGCGGCTACATTATAATCGGCAACCTGGAGCAAACGGCTTAAAATGCTCTCTACATCTTCGCCAACATATCCGGCTTCGGTTAAAACGGTTGCATCAGCAATACAAAACGGAACTTTCAGCATCTTTGCAATGGTTCTTGCCAGCAATGTTTTTCCGGTTCCCGTTTCACCTACCATGATGATGTTTGCCTTTTCGATTTCCACATCATCGTCATCATGCCGTTTCTCGGGTTGAGTTATTCTTTTATAATGATTGTAAACTGCAACGGCAAGCACTACCTTGGCCTCGTCCTGTCCGATCACATATTGGTCGAGGTATTGCTTGATTTCCGAAGGTTTTTGAAGTTTGATCTTGTTAAACTGCCCTTTCGATTTTGTGGATATTTCTTCATCAATTATATGCTGTGCCTGCACAACACAATAATCACAAATATGCGCATCAAGTCCTGCTATCAACACATTTGTTTGTGTCTTTTCTCTTCCACAAAACGAACAGCGTTCTAGTTTTTTAACCATATTTTAAAGTTGTCTTAGTAAAAAGGAGGTAATTTTTAGGAACCCTCTTTGTCAGTCGAACGAATAAGTACTTCGTCGATCATTCCATAATCTTTTGCTTCCTCAGCTGTCATCCAAAAGTCGCGATCACCATCTTTCCATATTTTTTTATAGGATTGGGCGCTGTGTTTTGCAATAATCTCGTACAGTTCTTTTTTAAGTTTTTGAATTTCGCGGGCTGTGATCTCGATGTCAGAAGCCTGACCCTGAGCACCACCCATCGGTTGATGGATCAGGATACGAGAGTGGGGCAGGGCTGTTCTTTTACCTTTTTCACCTGCACAAAGTAAAACAGCTCCCATTGATGCTGCAACACCTGTGCAAATTGTGGCTACATGAGGCCGGATGTACTGCATGGTATCATAAATTCCAAGCCCCGCATAAACGCCGCCTCCGGGTGTATTCAGATAAATCTGGATGTCCTTGCGTGCATCTACGGACTCCAGGAAAAGTAACTGGGCCTGTATGATATTTGCAACATAGTCATCGATAGGTACTCCGAGAAAGATGATCCTGTCCATCATCAATCTTGAAAACACATCCATTGTGGCAATGTTAAGCTGCCGTTCTTCGATAATGGTCGGACTGATATAATTCGAAGCAACCGATTCGTATTTTCTGAGGGTCGTACTGCTGATTCCTCTGTGTTTAACTGCATATTTATGAAATTCGTTATTCATGTTCATGGTGATGATGTTTGTGATGTTCGTTTACTTTTTTAATAAAATCGTCGTAACTTACAGAAATGTGGTTTAGCTTGATCTTCGATTTAAAAACCTCCCTGATCTGTTCGTCGTAGAGTTGGTCGTAGATCTTGTTCACCTCTTCCTGGTTTTGCATGTATGATTCAGCAATGGTATCCAATTGTTTGGTTTTATCTTCATCTTCCATTCCTCCGAAATAATACCGGCTGAAAGTTTTTTTAATATGATCCTTGATGTCTTCGCGTTCAACTTTGATGTTGTTGTCTTTTGCCAATTTGCTAATCAAAACCTGTTGTTTAAGCGATTTTGAGTAGGTGTCGTAGTTATTTTCGATTTCTTCAAGGCTCTTTTCCTGATCAGCTTCAGCTAACCAGCGTTTTACAAATTCATCAGGAAGATTGATCTCTGTTTCATGAAGGAGTTTTTCGATTACCTCATGTACAAAAAAGTTATCACTTTCTTTCTGAAAATATTGATTTGATTCTCCGCGAAGTTTATTCCTGAATTCTGCCTCGGTTTTCACATCGTCGTTCGGATACACCTGTTTATAAAAATCTTCATTCAAGGTGGCCGGTTCCATTCGTGTGATTTCCGAAATAGTAAACTTATAATCCGATTCAAGTTTTTCGCGTTCATCCGCTTTAATAGCGAGCATATGCGTTACTTCATGTTCGTTACCGGTAGCTTTCAGGGGATTGAACTTTATTTCGTCGCCTGCAGAACTACCAATAAACTCCTTTTGAACGTTTTCATCCTTGATAAAATCAATTGAAAGTGAAGTCGTATTTTTTACGCCATCTTCCAATAAATTTCCTTCTGCATCAATCTGTTCTATCTCTCCTTTTATAACATCACCTTTTTGCGCTGTTTCAGGATTTACCGGGTTGCCATAACGCTTACGTGTATCTTCAACATAGCCGTCAATTTTATCTTCTTCAACTTCGATATCGTAATAATCCATCGTTACTTCTTCCAAATTTAAATCGATTTCAGGAGTTAACCCAATATCAAAATAAAAGGTAAAATCAGTATCATTCTCAAAATCGAGACTTGTTGTTTTCTCCATGTTGGCAATGGGATAGCCCAAAATGTCAAGCTTTTCATCCCTGATATAATTGTTAAGCTTATCGGAAATCAATTTATTGACCTCTTCAGCTTTCGCACTTTTTTCATACATCTTTTTAACCAGTCCGAAGGGGACCTTGCCTGGTCTGAAACCTTTTAAGCTGGTCTTCTTTTGCAGTTCCCGTAATGATTTTTCAACTTGTTCACCGTAATCCTGATCAGCTACTTCAATTTTAATTGTTGCCGATAAATCTCCGGTGCTTTCCTTGCTAATATTCATGCGTTTATCATTTTAATTTTAGGGGTGCAAAATTAGTTATTTATTGTGGAACCAAACCAAAATCTAAAAACAAATTGAATTGAGAAAAAGTTGCATTGATAGATATCTCAGGTATTTGTATAAAAAGAAAAACTCCCCCCGGAATCAATATGTACCAAAGGGAGCATTTGTTTGTACGGATAGAGGAATTTCCCGAATTTACTTCACTATGCCTATTCCTGCCCGGGATAAACTTCACGTCCTCTTCTCTACTTTGTGCGGATGGAGGGACTCGAACCCACACGCCTCGCGGCACCAGATCCTAAGTCTGGCGCGTCTACCAATTTCGCCACATCCGCAAAAGTGGCTGCAAAAATAGATAAATTTCGATTTGTGCCAAGCCGAAATCAATGATCATCAATTTTTTCTTTGATTTGGATTATAGTAAAAGGAATATATAACTTTGTCGTTCGCTATATGAACATTCAAAAACAAATACTATGAAAAAAGTTGTGATCATTATGCTGATGCTCGCGGTGGGATTAACAGCCACCATATCAGTGGCTCAGGAATCAGGATACTACATTAAAGATAACAGGAAATGGGTGGATATAGGTTTTTATGAAGATGGCAAAAAAGACGGCTCCTGGATGCAAACCGACAACGATGGAAATATCAATTTTGTTGAATCTTTTAAAGATGGTATCCGGCATGGTGTTTTCCTTACCTTTGATAAAAAGGGCGACCTTATCAAACAGGATTTTTATAATGAGGGCAAACTGCAGGGCTGGTCAATTGAATATTACTCCGCCAACAAACCTAAACAAAAGGCATTTTACAGCAATGGTGTCAGAAGCGGTAAAACCATCCAGTATTATGAAAACGGCTACGTTATGGAGGAGTCTACTTATAAGAACGGGTTGAAAAACGGAACCACAAAGTGGTATGACGATAAACGGAAATTGATTGCTCAGTACGAATACAGCGATGATCAATTCAACGGGACTAACTATTACTTTTTTGATAATGGCAATGTAAAAACGGTGGAGAACTATAGCGATAATATCCTCGACGGACAGTTTGAAGAGTATTACCCAACGGGTAAGAAAAAAACAGATGGTAACTACAGTAAGGGAGAAAAACATGGTCGATGGCTGGAATATAATCCTGATGGTTCGGTGGCTTCGGATATCACCTATAACATGGGCGAACCAACCAAATAACAATCAGTAATGCGTGAAATAAATAACCCATACACAACCCTCGATGGTTACAATTGTTTCGGATGCTCGCCCAACAATTCTATAGGACTTCAACTTCGTTTTTTTGAGGATGGTGAATACGTCAGGTCAGAATGGTTACCCAAACCCCATTTAAGTGGATATAAAAACATCTTACATGGCGGAATACAGGCAACATTACTCGATGAAATTGCCAGTTGGACGGTTCAGGTAAAGCTCAGAACGGCAGGTGTTACTGCCAACCTGGATTTACGTTACAAGAAGCCCGTTTATGTTGATCAGGGTAAAATATTTCTTCAGGCAAGGGTGAAATCAGTTGAAAGAAATATTGCCCATGTTGAGGTTGAATTGTTAAACGATAACAGGGAAATATGTTGTTTGGGCATGATTAAATATTTCACCTATCCTCAGGAGGTTGCCCGGACAAAATTGTATTATCCCGAATTTGGCAAATTCTTTACAGATTCTGATAAAACCAGTGGAACCGACTGTCAAAATCACCCAAAGTAAATATTTGTAATTTTACAACCAAAATTAATTCACATGGAAAAAGTGCTGGTTGCCCGGGCTGCCGGGGTAATTGATTTTTATTTGATACAAAATATTGATCACAAATACGTTTTAAAAACCGGTGCGGATCAGGTTAATAAGCATTTTATTCTTCAACAGAAATATACCTGCCTGTCATCAACAGCTGTTTACTTTTCTAAGATTGAGGAACTTAGAGGACGCAAAAAATTGCCGACAAAAGGTATAGATCGTTTAAAACCAAACTGACCCTAAAACCCGGATATGAAAATTGCTCCTGAGAACAAACCCTACCTTTTTTTCCTGGTTTCTATGTTGCTTGCATTACCGGCATTTCTTATAAACCTTGGTTTGTCGCCTGTGATCGATGACGAAGCGATCAGGGCACTCGTAGCTTTTGAAATGATCCAAAAAAGCGACTTTATCACACCCACAATTGGGGGTGAAATATACCTGAAAAAACCACCCCTGTTCAATTGGCTCATTGCTGCATCGTTTAACACTTTTAGAAGTTATGGTGAAATTCCTGTTCGGATTCCGATGATCATTTCTTTATTTTTTTACAGCTTTTTGATTTTCTACTTTTTCAGGAAGGAAATAGGCAAAGAACACGGCATTTTAAGTGCATTGATGTTTTTAACATGTGGAAGAATAATCATTTATGAATCGCTGCACGGGCTTATCGATATTTCATTTTCCATGTTAACTTTCCTGTTTTTTATGATGATATACAGGAGTTTTAACCAGGGTAAAATTCTGAAATTGTTTTTGTGGGCATATGGTATCACTGCTATTGCATTTTTGTTAAAAGGATTGCCCTCTGTTGTATTTCTGGTAATTTCACTACTGGTTTTATTTATCTGGCAGAAAAAATTCAGGTTTTTGCTTCACTGGCGACATTTTGCAGGGATCGGCCTCTTCGTTATCATTATCGGGGCTTATTATCTTACTTATTTTATCGCAAACGATGTTGAACCTGCAGATATGGTCAATGTTTTGATCGGAGAAACCACAAGACGTACAGCAATACGTTTTGGCATTTGGAAAACCATTTTACATCTCTTTACTTTCCCATTTGAGATGCTTTACCATTTCCTTCCATGGAGTTTACTTGTTGTATTCCTTTTCCGTAAAGATCTGTTTAAAAAGATCAGATCGAACCTGTTTATTACTTACATTTCTTTGATCCTTATTTTTAACATTTTGGTTTACTGGTCATCACCCGAAGTTTATCCGAGGTATATTCTGATGCTTGTTCCTCTTTTATTCGGAATTGCGTTATGGTTTTACATCGATCAGAAAAAAGAGGGGTCGGGATTAGTCAAAACATTTGAAATTGTTCTGGGCTCACTTATCACTTTAATGATTCCCGCACCGCTTATCATATTTTTCACCGGAATGAAGGATCTTATTCCGGGGGTTATGATATATGCTCCTTTGTTATCAATTGTTTTGATGGTGGTTGCCATTTATTTCTGGAAAAAGCCTCAGCTCAGGCTATATTGGGTTGTCATTGCTTTATTGTTGCTAAGGATTGGATTTGACCTTTTCGTTCTACCAGTGCGGCACAGCGGATCGGACGAGTCGAATGCAAAAAAACTGGCTGAAGAGATAGTAAAGAAAACAAAAGATTCGGACCTCTGTTTCTGGTGGAATCCCGAACTCGAAGCCACCGGATATTACGGAAGGCAAATTACAACCTACCGTTTTAATTATTATCTGAATATCAAAAAGGAAGAGGTCGTTCAAATCACATCCGACAGAGATAAGGATACTTATTACATTAGTCAGTATTGGGCTGTGAAAGATGAAAACATAAACGAGTTGATGCGCTTTCAGCCCCCGGGTCATAATTCTCCCCTGGTACTATATAAATTCCGGTAAAATTATTCTACCAAAAGCGTTTTAACGGTTCCGGTATTTTTGTGGAACTGAACTGACGTTACCGTAGGAGGAAGGAAGGTAACCAGCCCCAATTGGCCAATGGGCAAGAGGTTTTCGCTGATGAGACCATTGCCGGCATCAAACCCGACTTTTACTGTTTGAGGAATTCTGTAAAAAAAACCTTTTTCAGCACCGGCTGATTGATTTTTTGAATCCACCACCTGTTTAAGCGCTGTGAAAGTGCCGGTGTTTTCAATCTTGAGGAAAAGCTGTTCGCCTCCCGCAGATCCTGTTTTTTTGATCCCGCTGCTTTCAGAAAATACGCAAACCGGAACCCTGCTCTCTTCATTCTCAATAACCGGATCAACATAAAAGGTGTACTTGAAGGTTTTGCGGACTGCGATTCCGGTAAAAAGTGAGAGGTACTCTTGTTCGGTTTTCTGAAGTTCCTTATCCATGTAAGCAATGGTTCCGGCAGGATAAGGAATTTCCTGGTAGCCGGTTAGCAGGTTTAGTCTTGCTTCGCGGATACGCTCAATTTTATTGGCTGCATCAATCGCTTTTTGTTCTGTGCTTTTTTCGACCCATTTACGGTCAAGATAGCTTTTTTCGATAGTTGCTGTGTCAACAACCACCATGCGAACAATTGTATCGATCTGTTCGACAAGATTGGTTTCAGCAAAATAGCGGAAAATATCTTTGGTTGATGGATCGTAATCATACATCATTCTTGAAAAACTGTTCTGTAAGCCTTTCGGGAGATTGCCCTGTAAATCTGTAATCAGTCCAGCATCAGAGAGAGAAATCATCAGCGAACGTTCCTCTTTAGTGAGTTTATCTGTCATCTCAACAAAATATACCTGTTCGGGATCAGGAACGGAAAAACTGCTTAGTGCAACTCCCGTGATCAGATATTCTTCGTCGTTATCAGTTCCTACATCCTGAAGATCGAGATATTTAGAAGCGTATTCAGCATAAGGTCCTGCAATATATTCCGTTTTTAAAACCTCAATATCAACCTGTATCAGAGTATAAGGTAAAGTATAAAAAAATCCTTGTTTGGTACTAACATCAAGTCCGTTTGCAACATGCTTTACATTGATCTGCGCATGTGATACCTGAAGAATAGAGATCAAAAGAAGTATAATTGTGAAGTATGCTGATTGCTTTAATTTCATTTGTTTGCTTTGAAATTTGTTTCAAAAATAATTTAAATTGCTGAATTGTTTAAAAAAACGCTACCGGTTTATTAAATCTCAAATAAGTTAAAGAATGGTGTTCATAAATGTATTAACAAAATATTCTTTTAGCGAAACTGGTTGTTTATCTTTTCGGTATTATTGTTCGGTTAATATGAAAAAGCTTTTAAATATTGTAATTATTCTCTTCTGTATAGGGTCTTCCCAATTGCCCGCACAGGTAAGCATTCCCTTTTATAAACATTTTACGGGTTTGCTCGATACCAATATGTTTATTGTTCTCGATTTACAATCGGATGGCGAAAGCCTTTCAGGGCAATACAATTACAGGTTTTCAGTAGAAGGAAGTGCAAATGAATTCTATTTTGGAAAGACGGTTCCTGTTGAAGGGGAGATTGAGGGTGAATCGCTGACGTTTCGTGATTACAATTCCGAGGATTCGGAATTTTCGTGTACTTTTTCCGGTAGTTCCGTGATTTCAGGAACCTGGCAGGGTGGGAAACCTGTCAAGGAAATTCCGTTTACACTTTTAGAGAATTATACAGACGGAAGTTTCCCCCTAAAAACACTACACCTCGACCGGTCGCATAACCTGCTTGAAGGAGATGAGTTTGCATCGATAAGTCCTCAGGCCCACATTAAGATCTTTTTACTCTATCCTGAATCCAATGCCAACCGTCAGCTAAAGGATACACTTGATATGGTAATTGCGGGTTTTATGAGAGATACGAGCGAAATCATCAAATCACCAGAGTTGTTTTTAGAGAATATCGTTTTTGATTTTTTTCAATCTTATGTGGAGATCACCGAAGGAATTGAAGACTTCACTAATGTAGCCTCCTTCAACTGGAACAAAGAGTATAAAATAGAAGTACTGAATAACCAGTTTAACATCCTGTCGCTCAAATTCACAAAATATGCATATACAGGAGGTGCTCATGGCATCAGTATTATCCGTCATGAGGTATTCGACACGAAAAAAAACAGACGTATAAACATCAAAGATTTTATTAAACAGGAAAAGATTGAATCGCTATCGGTTCTACTTGAAAAAAAACTCCGGAAACTGAATGGTATTCTTGCTGATGAAAGTTTGAGAGATGCAGGTTTTTTAGTAGACTCGATCGGGGTAAATGATAATTTCTTCATCAACACATATGGAGTTGGCTTTTTTTATAACACCTACGAAATTGCTCCTTATGCATCAGGAACTACCGCGCTTTTTATTCCTTTCAGTGAGATCAATGACCTTCTTAAGCCCGGTCATCCCTTTACATGGTTAAAATAACTCCTCTGCAAATTCAGCACCATGTCCTTTTAGGTGAAAATGCTTTCTGAATCGCCACAAAACAAAATAAATGACCGGTGTATCGAGCAAAGCAACGATCACTTTAAATAAAAATCCATTCAGAAGCAAACCTCCGAAATATTGCCATTCGATAATACGGAATGAACAAAGCAGAAATAACACTGCAAATGTGTCGATAAACTGCGAAGTAAATGTAGAAGCATTATTTCGCAACCAGAGATGTTTGCCTTTGGTAAGTTTCTTCCAGAAATGAAACAATTGCACATCAATGAATTGGGCGGTAAGATAGGCAACCATTGAAGCCCCGACCCCGATAAAAGTTACACCAAACACATGGTGAAATTCGTCATCGTTTACAGGCGACCAGGGTGTGGCCACCGAAAGATCTGCGATCAAAACAATCAATAGGGTGAAAACGCTGGCAAACAAACCGGCCATTACTACACGGTTGGCCCTTTTTTTACCATAAATCTCAGATATGATATCAGTTACCAGGAATGTGACCGGATAGGGAATGATCCCTACAGAAATCTCAAAAACATACCAGCCAAAGGCATTAAACTGAAAAAACTTCTGAAAGATCAGGTTGCTCGTAACCAGTGAAGCGATAAAAATGGCTGCCAGCACGAGGTAAAAATTGTTGGCCTGTATCAGTTTTTTCCGGTCGTTCAAATTGTATTTTTTTATTTGCTTTTAAGTTGATGTAGTGGGCGAAATATTCAAAAAAAGCAAATTCCAAATGATCAGATCTCTCAGGGTTTGATTCTGTAAGATTTTACCATTTGGAATTTACAAATTCTTTTTGCCTAAAAATATTAGATGTTATTTACGGATCGGTAAAAATGAATACGCTTCAGAATAGTGCATCATTTGTTCCGTATAGTCATCACCATATACGATTTTTACGTCACTGATCCCATCTCCATCCCTCACAAGTTCAAAAGATGGGTTGATAAAACCACCATAAGGAGCAATGTTTAGCTTATCGAAACGCTCTTTCATCTCTTTATGTAAGTCATAGTTTACGCGAATACCATATGTTTCAACGAGATTTTTACCGGCTTCGTAATCTCCTTCGGATTTAATCCGTTGCACTTCTGCCAGCAGCGTTCCGAATAGATCGCGCAATTTCTGGTAGTCGTTAATCTTGAAATAGGTTTTGCCATCCTTATCAATCTTTTCGATCACATTGTCGGCTCTGCCTTGTTCATAACACCAATACGAAATCAGTTGACGATTGCGCATATGTGCCTGTTCGATATTTTTGCCCAGCTCGATCCTTGCCAATTGGGTCATCATTCCGTTTCGGATATAACCGTTATATTCAGCCTTTGCTACATCCAAATTTGGCATAATGCCCAGTTCAACCATTTTGTCGTCCATCAGGTAATAAAGGGCAAACAGGTCGGCACGGGTTTCTTCAAGTGTTGAGCTGTAATTTTTGAGCGCCTCCGGACTGGTGCCCGGCAACAATTGTCCCGAACCGTGGCCCAGGCACTCATGAAGATCGGTATGAAGATTTCCGGCAATGGGTCCGTATTTTTTAGCCAGTTCTATTTCTTCAGGCGAATAACAAAACTCCTGCAGGAAACCGTTGCCAAGTGAAGCTTTATCATAAGCATAGGTTATGTTTTCGAGGGTTACCGATTTTGAACCGTGTTGTTTCCTGATCCAGTCCGCATTTGGTAAATTTATTCCGATTGGAGTGGATGGGTAACAATCCCCACCCAGTTGAACCGCTGTGATTACTTTTGCACTTACCCCTTTTACTTCTTCCTTTTTGAAGCGTTCATCAACAGGCGAATGATCTTCGAACCATTGTGCATTGCCACTGATGATCTCGGTGCGGCGCGTCGCTTCAATATCTTTAAAATTCACAACCGATTCCCAGGTAGCTTTCATCCCGAGCGGATCGTTATAGTTTTCGGTAAACCCGTTCACAAAATCAACCCTCGAATCCAGGTCATCCACCCAAAGCACATTATACTCGTCGTAAACCTTCAAATCTCCGGTGCGATAAAATTCAACCAGTTTGTCAATCACCGCTTTTTGTTGCGGGTTCTCAGCAACTCCGGCGGCTTTCTCAAGCCAGAAAACCACTTTCTCTAGTGCCGGAGAATAAAGTCCACCGATTTTATAAGTCTCCTCTTTTACCACACCACCTTCTTTAACCAGTTTCGAATTTAAACCATAAGCGATAGGTGTCTCATCATCCGGATCTTTCATTTGACGATAAAAGGCTTCTGCCTCTTTTTGATTGACACCTTCATAAAAATTAACGGCAGAACTTTTTACCATATCCTGTTCCGGATCGAGGTTGATCTTTTTCGGAGCAATTTCAGGATCGAACAAAAGCGAAGTCATTTCCGGGATAAACTGTGCAAGTGATTGGCTATCCTTCAGCGGAAATTCAGCATCGGGGGAGTTTTGTACCAATTCCTGGAAATATTTATCAGAAAATCCGGGCATAAATTTGTCCGTTGAATAGTGGTGGTGGATCCCGTTCGAAAACCACACCCTTTTTAAATAGACCACGAAATTTTTAAAATCCTTGGTTTCACGATCACCGTTGTAATTTTTATATATTTCTTCAAGTGTTTTCCTGATCTTCAGGTTGTATTTATAATTCTGATCGTAGATGATATCCCTTCCACATCGGGCCGATTCGCTGAGGTAATACAGTAAAAGTTTCTGATTCTTACTCAATTCCTCAAAACCAGGTACTTTGTAGCGCATGATTTTAAGGTCGGCAAATTGTTCCAACAGAAATGTAAAATCATCTTTTTGTTCTGTCTTGTCTTCCATTTTTTCGTCCATCTCGTTGTTGTTAACGTTCTTGTTTGTGTTGTTGCATGATGTTGCCAAAAGAATTACAACAATCAGCAGGTGAATCTGTTTTTTCATTTGATTTTATCTTTTAAGTAATAATCTTCCCAAACAGGTAACACATTTGTTGTGTTCGATTTAAGTGCAAAAATCATATCCGCTTCATAGCCGATCTTTTTTAATCGTTGGTAATGCTGCGATTTCCGGAGAAAACCTGCCAGGTCGGCTTTGGCTCTTTCCCACATGGTGAATGCAGCTAACGCAGTATCCGATGAAATTTCAAACAAACCTGAAATTACCAGGCTTTCGGTAAAAGCCCCCGCGAATAATGAGTCTTCTATACTAAAATCCCCTTTCCATCCTGCGCATTGAATAAGCAGATCTTTTGGCTCCATAGAAAGATGTTCGATCAGCTTTCCAATATTACAAAACGATCCGATTAAAACTTCATCGTATCCTTTAACTGCATTGATTGCTCGTGTGCCATTTGTGGTAGTGATTACCAGATTTTTTCTGGTTAATTTTTTCGGGAAACCCAATGGTGAATTCCCATAATCACAAAAATCAAGTTTAATTCCATCCCTTTCGCCTGCAACCAGGAATCCTTTTCTCTTGTAGTCGATTGCTTCATTTTCTTCAACAACCGGTATCACTTTTTTGATTCCCCTCTGGAAAGCCGCACAAATTGTTGTTGATGCTCTGAACACATCAACCACCACAGCAATAGAACTTCTATCACTTGCAATTTCACTGAATGCTGCAGGAGTATAACTTACCCTGATTTTTCGTTTGATTGTATTGTTTCCCAAGTTAGTTCTTTTGGTAAAAGGAACAACCGGCATGCAGACATTGTTGATTCAAAGAGGAGAAATCACAGCGTGCCTCTGAAAGTGGTAAACTCACTGAAAACTCTTCCTGAATAAATTTTGAAGCTTCAGCAATAGCTGTAAAACTATCTCTTTTACAGCATCTGGGACCTCCCTTATCGGCAATCATTAACAAGGTTCTTCCGGTGATACGGTTGGCGAGTTGCCACGATTTGCCTGATAGGGGAGTGGCTCCGGTAATTAAGCTAACAAAAATACCTACCCCAACCGCAGCACCACAGTTTCCATGTGAACCACAAAATCCACCCGGAACTTTTTCAGCTCTGAATTTTGCTTTGTATAATTTGAGTTTTTTCATTTCTTCATCTCCGGTATGGTTGTAATAAGCAGCAAGTAAAACAGCAGGAACCAAAAAATGATGTTCCGGGCCATGCATTTTTACCTGGGGCTGGTTCATTAATAAACGGGCAATAGCCACCGGATCCGATTGGTGTGTATTTTCACAGAACTGAAGGATTAGTTCATTGGCATCAGAACTATGACAGGCATCACAAATAAAATGATCCTTGCGGCAGGTAACAGCAGTAACTACTTCATTTTTACAAATGAAGCAGGTACTCAGGCGTGGTCTGTCAGAATAAACAAGATCGCTGCCGCAAACCGTGCATCCTGTTTTATGTGCCATATCAGGATTTGTAAAAGGGTATTTTTACAATTTTTGCTTTTAATAATTTATTTCGAATACGGATAAATATATCGTTATCAAAGCCGGCAAATTCCGAACTAACATATCCCATTCCTATCGCTTTTCCAAGTGATGGTGACATTGTTCCCGAGGTCACTTCACCGATTAAATTTCCATCTTTACTTAATATTTCATAATGGGGCCTTGGAATACCTTTATCGATCATTTCAAAACCACGCAATCTTCTTTTTAATCCTTCCTCCTTTTGTTTCAAAAGAAAATCTTTATCGATGAAATTGTTGTTATCATTTAGTTTGGTGATCCATCCCAGCCCGGCTTCAAGAGGGGAGGTTGAATCGGTAATGTCGTTCCCATAGAGGCAAAACCCCATTTCTAACCGTAAAGTATCACGCGCACCCAGTCCTATCGGTTTAATATCAAATTCTTCACCTGCTTCAAATACTCTTTTCCAAATCTTTTCGGCATGTTGGTTTTCGAAATATATTTCACATCCTCCGGCACCGGTATACCCGGTAGTGGAAAAGATCACATCATTTACTCCGCCGAAATTCAGTACTTTGAAGGTGTAATATTCCATATCGACCACTGCTTCGTCCGTCAGTTTTTGCATGGCTTTTAACGCATTGGGCCCCTGAATGGCGAGTTGGGAAATATCATCGGAGACATTTACAATATCTTTACCCGGTTCAAGTCCTCTTTCTTTTGCCTTATCAACCAGCCAATTCCAGTCCTTTTCAATATTTGCAGCATTGATCACCAGCAAATATTTTTCCTGGTTAAATCGATATACGAGAAGATCATCGACTATTCCACCCTTTCCATTTGGGAAACAGGAATACTGCACCTTGCCGTCGAACAGCGCCTTCACATCATTGGAAGTTACCCATTGCACAAATTCCTCAGCCTTAGGGCCATAAACCCACACTTCACCCATATGCGATACGTCAAAAACACCCACTGATTCCCTCACAGCGAGATGTTCCCTGATCAATCCCTCATATTGAATAGGCATATAAAAACCGGCAAACTCAACCATTTTGGCCCCGGCCTTTTCGTGTAATTCTTTAAATGCAGTATGTTTCATTATCCTTGTTTTTAATGAAGAGGCAAATGTATAAAAAATGTGTGCGGTGATAAATTATTGATTGAAAAAATGGTAATCCTTTCCTGACATTATCCCTTGTGTCATTTGAGCAGTTCTGTTTCATATATTGGAAAAGTTTTTTGGCAGAAAGCAAAATAAGTCAGAGATGACTTGCAAAATGTTCTCCGATTCAACAAAGACTGCGCTTCTTGCAAACATTCTATATTATCGTACTTTTGCAATCAAAGAAACTCGGATGCGAATCACCAATCAAAATATGCCGCGCTGGTTGATCTTCCTGATCGATATGGGCATCATTACCTTTTCGGTTTTTCTGGCCTATATGCTTCGTTTCAATTTCCATGTGCCGGATCATGAGATAAAGGAGTGGCCGAAGGTTTTTGCTTTGGTATTGGGTGTACGTGGTGTCAGTTTTCTCATCTCCAAAACCTATGCAGGAATCATCCGGTTTACCTCCACTGAAGATGCCATCCGGATTTTTTTGGTAAATCTCAGTGGAAGCATAATTTTTACGATTCTCAACCTTATTTCATTTTATTTTATTAATGAAAGTCACCTTGTACCTTTTTCTGTGGTGATCATTGAATTTATGGCAGCTACTTTTGCTATGGTCACTTTTCGAATCCTGGTTAAGGTAGCTTATCTCGAATTGCTAAATCCAGGTGGCAGGGCCTCATATGTAATCATTTTCGGAGCAGGAGAGGCCGGAATTATTACCAAACGATCACTTGAGAGAGATGTCGGAACAAAATATAAGATTCTTGCATTTATCGACGATGATAAAAACAAACAGGGGAAAAAACTGGAAGGGATCAACATTTATGCTTTCGACAAGCTCGAATCTTTACTCGATAAAAACCGGGTGGAGATGCTGATCATCGCCGTTCAAAAATTAAAAGCAGGGAAAAAACAAGATATTGTAGACGTCTGTTTGCCCCATGAAACAAGGGTGCTATCAGTACCTCCGGTCTCAAACTGGATCAACGGTCAACTTAGTTTTAACCAGATCCGTCAGGTGAAGATCGAAGACTTGTTGCAAAGGGAGGAGATCAGGCTTGATGTGGATAAGGTTGGCAGCGAGCTGAAAGGGAAGCGAATATTGATTACCGGAGCAGCGGGATCCATCGGCAGTGAACTCACCCGTCAGATCCTGAATTTTGAACCGGCTCATGTTGCATTGATTGATCAGGCTGAAAGTGCCATGTTTGATCTAGAGATTGAACTTAACGAACAATTCAAAGATAAACCTTTTGAGATCGCCATTGCTGATATCTGCAATGAGCCCAGGATGAAGAGGGCATTTGAAGTTTTCAAACCGGAACTTGTTTACCATGCAGCGGCCTACAAACATGTTCCTATGATGGAGAACAACCCGGCAGAGGCGCTTTTTACCAATGTGAAAGGCACTAAAATGCTGGCCGACCTATCGGTACAAAATGGTGTCGAAAAATTCATCATGATCTCTACCGATAAGGCGGTTAATCCTACCAATGTGATGGGTGCTTCCAAAAGAATTGCTGAGATGTACACCCAGGCGCTAGATCAAAACCAACCAACGAAATTTATTACCACCCGATTTGGAAATGTGTTGGGTTCGAACGGCTCGGCAGTAAATCTCTTTCGCAGACAAATCGAAAATGGTGGCCCCGTAACGGT
>JAGQVF010000305.1 GCA_020438135.1 Bacteroidales bacterium
GGTTTTGTTGATGATCAAATCGTTAAAGGAAGCATCCGGATCATTCACATTTAAATCCTGGCTGTCATCACCTGTTAAGGTCACCGTGTTCGAGCCGGTGAGTTGGGCAAGTGTGCCATCATAAAAATACCAGTCGCCGGCAAGGCTGATGTTTCCGTTTGTGATATTGGTTTCCGAGCCACCGTAAAAACGAATATTAGAACCGGCATGGATCACATCCGAAGATTCTGTCATGGTAAGTGATCCGTTGTAGCCAATGGTGAGGAAACTTTCCAGGTTCAGTTCGTGACCGTTGATGTCAAGCTCTCCATTTGTAGCAAATACACCATAGGCATCCACATCCGTCAGCAGGGAAAGTTTTGCATCGGTCAGGTTTACACCAATTTCACCCAAAACAGAACCAGCAGTTGTATGTAATGTAGCATCATTTGAACCATTAAATATAAGTTCATGATTGGTTGGGGTAAAATCACCGCGATCGTCTTTAAAGTTGCCGGTAACATACATTTTCCCTCCGGTGATATTGCTGTTGAATGAATGGGTGCTGTTTTGCAAATACACACCACAGCCGATAAAAAACAATTCGCCGCCGGTCATGGTGAGCGATGCATCCGTAAAGCCCGGCCAGTAACTGTTGAATCCGGATCCGTAAATTTCAAAATCACCGCCTTCGATGGTGATGTTTCCACACAGGTGGACCAACGCATCGTTGTGCAGCTCAATGGTGCCGTTGTCGAGGTAATAATCACCAAATACACTGTTGTCGTATAAATCGAGGGCTACAAACTTTGAGAGAAAATCATCGCTCACCCTTATTTCGCCACCTTCCCAATCGTACTCATTACAGGTAACTTCATCATAAATTTCGAGGGATGAGCCGGGTTTGTTCAATTGAAGTTTATTGAACTGAACTCTGCCATTTATGTGCTGATCGGTACTGCCATTGAATATGACCGTGCTGCCCCCCGGGATAAATGCATTTTCATCATAAATGTCTTCCCAGTTACCGGCAATCTGGATGGTGGCATTGTTTGCGTTTAATGTTCCATCGTGGATGATCAGATCACCGTTGATCACCTGATCATCCAGGAAAGAATTATAGCCCGAGCTCAGTTCAAGGTTGTTAAAGTAACTGCTGCCGTTGGATTTGATAATCGTCCCTGACCCGTTTATTTCCAGCGTGCCACCATATCCGAGGAAGGAACCGTAATTTGCAAAGTTACCCTCAATGGTGGTTTTGAGGTCGGAATAGTGCCGAAAAAGATTATCCGTAGTGATCAGGAGATCGCCCTTGATCAGCAGGTTTTCAGTAGAGGATGAGCTGAAATAAATATATTTTCCGGCATCTTTATTTAACGTCAGATTATTAAACCAGCTATCGGCGGAATAATTTCGGATATATTGGTTGATGCTTCCATAGAATGCCACAATGCCTTTGTTCAGTTGCACCGCAGCGTTTTCTTCGTTGATCCAGGCACCATACACCCCGATAACTGCATCGTCGGATTGCACATCTGCACTCGAGCCATCTCTGAAATAGACGCTGCCATCCACGATCAGGTCGACATCGGAACCGATGAGGATCACATGGCCTGAATTATTAAAAGTACCATACACATGCAAATCACCCGATAACGTCAGCGTGGCACCGTTTTCAATGGTAATGTTTCCACAACCGTTATTTATTCCTGTGATGACGGGCGAATGAATGGTCCCTGCCGGAATGGTGATGTCCACATCCATGGGAGGAACTACTCCGTATTGCCAGTTATCGCCATCGTTCCAGTCAGTGGATTTGATACCGGTCCAGATTTCATCGGCATCGGATTCGTACGAATAGAGATCCGATTCCCAAACACCGCTTCCCCAGGTGGCTGCAATGATCTTGCTGTTGGTGCCATCATAATAAATCTCAAGTTCACGAACCACTCCCCATGGAAGCTGATTGTTGAACGGAACCCAGGCCGTTTCAGAATTTACCTTTACAAACGGACCCGCTGAAGTTCCGGCATACAACTCCTCATCCGAAGCAGCAACGGTGTTTTGAACAACTGTAAATACCGGCACTTCCGGCAAACCATAAGAAATATTGGTCCAGCTTGTTCCTCCGTTTGTGGTTTTATAAACGCCGTGTTCGTTGTATCCGGTCAACGTTACATACACCGTGTTTGCATCGTTATCGTTTACGGTGATGCTGCTGATATAACACGAGGTCAGTGGCAAATTACCCGATTTATCAAACACAGTTCCCGTACTTTTATATAACCTGTAGATGGCATCGTTGGTCGAGAAATAAACAATGTTGGTGTTTGAAGGTGCAATATCGATCTGGTAAATTTTGCTATCCCCGGGAGGGTTGTAAACCGCTGTGCAGTTGTTTCCCCGATCGGTTGAAGTATATAGTGCATCCGTACCTACAATGAAGTTTTGAGGATTCACCGGGTCAATCACAAAGGGTGTTAACCAGCCACCTTCACCAATGCCGTCAATTGTTGTAAAACTGGAATTCCAGTTATCATCTGTGCGAACAATATGGCCATTTTGTGAACTTGCATACTGGATGTTTTCGTTGGAGTAATCGATAAGGCAATTCATGCCATCACCTCCTTTCACGACTTCCCAGAAATTACTTTCCAGCCGCCGTACGCCATTGTGATAGATGCCTGCGATAACCATATCGGGGTTGGTTTGTGAAACACCGATCTGTTCCACCTGCGCAACTTCAAGCCCATCGGAAATATTGATCCAGTTGTAGGTATTGTCGGTACTTTTATAGACGCCCCCGTCATTCACTTCGAATAATGTGTTTGAAACCGGCTGGTATGCAAGCCAGTGCTGATCGACATGCACTTTGTTGTATCCTGACAAACATTGATCAGCAGTTGAATATCCATCATTGATTATATACCAGCTATTGCCCCCATCGGAAGATTTCCAGGTGAGGATTCCGCCGATGACGATTTCGTTGTAGTCCAGTGGACTCACGGCGATGCACATATCAAACCAGGATTGACCGTGCAGTATATCTGTTGCATCACATGTGTAACCCAGGAAGTTGTTGCCCGGAACTGTTCCGTCAATTTTCTGAAAGAAGTTCCCCCCTGAACTTGTTGACTTATAAATTCCTTTCATCCCACCATCTCCATCGGCGGCAATAGCAAAAATGGTGTTTGGGCTGCTGGCTGTTACGGCAAGTTCAACACGTTCTCCGCCGGTACTGTATCGTTCATCCCAGGTCCAACCGCCATCCGTTGACCGGTATATTTTTCCATTATTGAAAGAGCCGGCGTACACATAATCGGGGTTGGCAGGATGGAACTCCAGATCAACGATGGTTGTCCCAGGAAGATTATTGCCTGAAAAGGTTTCGCCACCATCCGTTGAGACCAACACACCGAAGGAAGTTGCAGCAATTAGTTTTGAACTATTTGTGGGATCAACCAACAAGCGAAAAATATAACCCCCGTTTCCCGGAGTGAAGGCTAAACCGGTTTGCGTCCAGGTGATACCCCCATTGGTTGATTTCATCACGCCCATGCTTCCGTGAACAAATTCGTCTCTCGAACCGGTAGCCACATAAAGCGTATTTGAGGTTGCAAAATCGTGGGGAATGGCAATGTCGGCAACACCAAGCACTCCAAAATTGCCATTGAGACGTTGCCAGTTTGCTCCGCCGTTTGTGGTTTTCCAGAGCCCGCCATCGCCGGCACCCACCCAAAAATAGTTGGTATTGGTGGGATGAAAAGCGATGCAACCCATTTGTCCAATGCCACTGATGCCGTTATTCCAGGTGAAATCCACATGATCCATTCCGCGACTTGTCCAGTTACCGGCCACATTGTCGGTGGCTTCGGGAAATTTTTGCTTGTACTTTTCCCATTCGATCACATCATTGGTTTTGGGAAATTCGCCGTTGGGTCCGACAAAAAAATGCATTCTCCAGGCCCAGCGTTTGAAGGGTTTCCATCCGGCTGCTTTGATCTTTTCACCGTTGAGGTAATAATACCCGTTCTCATCCACATTATAGGGCGCCCAGTAAGTCCCGAAAGCTTTTTCATAGTCTTTCAGGGTCAGGGTTCCACTGGCTTTTTTCCCCTGCGGTAAATACTTTTCCCAGGCTTGTGAAAAAGTAAAGGTGGATAATAACATGAATACCGAAAGTAAAATTGCTCTTGTCATTGGTTGTGTTTTTTATAATTGATTGATAATCTCAAATTCAGTGTATTTAATTCTTTTGAGGTGGATTGATGCCATCTCGCCGTTGCGGGTTTCTTTCTGATTCAGACACCATGTATAAAAATCAAGGATGGAATCGTCGGATCCGCTTGCATGGATCTCAACCGCATCATGCTGCAAATAGGTGAATTGTCCGGTAATGTTGTTATGCCAGGCTTTTTGCAAACAGGAGAATCCAAATCCCGATTGTTTGAAATTTCCTGACAATTGTATTTTCACATGTTGCATGCAGGTTTGTTTTGATGATTGCAAAACAAAGCCAAGCGGCTGCTATACACAAATTATAACATAGGACAATGGGTGATATGCAGGTAGGACATTTGGTAGGACGTGTTTGAGATTTTGGATTTTGGATTTTTGAAATGTCCCATAACCTGATGGTGGTGAAATTTGAGAGCAAATACATTCGGTGTACCGGAGGTGTGGAATTTCTTGGCAGAAAGCCCTGCAAATACTCAGATTGCTTATATGTTTCTCAAAAACTCCCCTAAATCGGCTTCTGCCTGCAAGTCGAGTTTTTTGCGCAACCGCTGCCGGTTTTTGTTGACGGCTGCCACCGATACATGCAATAAATCGGCGATGGACTTGCTGGTAAGGTTGATGACAAGGTATGCGCAAAGCTTCTCCTGTGTCTCAGATATATCGGGATAACGCGAATGAAGCCGGTCAAAAAATCCGGGATGCGCATCATCAAAATCTATCCTGAATTTTTTCCAATCGGCATCAATATCGAGGTTTTGGTTGATCATCCCAATGATCTCTTCCACCCCGTTGTCGGGGGTTTTTAATTTTATCATCCTCGATTTTATATCGGTCAATACTTCGTTTTTATTCACCAGGCTCAGGGTAGAATTGGCCAACTGGTTGTTTTTATGCACCAGTATTTCACTGTGTTTCTCTTTTTGCAACCGGTTGATCTGTTTCTCGGCAAAAACCTTATCCTCCAGGTGTTTTCTTTCCTGCTCTTTCCGGTCAATTTCGAGGGTAGCCAGTTTTTCCAGTTGTTTGTGGTTTCGGTTGCGAAGGCGCAGATAATAGATAAGCATCAACAGCAAAAGTATCAGACCTGCCAATGCAATGATCAGGTACACCTGGTTTCTCGACTTGGCAAAATTTTCCTGCTTCAGCAACTGGTTTTCGATCTCTTTTTTCTCCGTTTCGTATTTAACCCCGAATGCGGCAATCCGTTTATCACTCTCGTGGTTGAACATTTGCCTGTTGTGATCGCTGTAAAGTTTAAAGTTTTCAAGTGCCAGTGCCGTTTCACCGGATCGTTCGTAAACCTCTGAAAGACCCCTGTAAGCACTCATTTTAATTTGCAGGGTATTGGTTCTGGCTGTAAGTTCGAGGGCCATTTTAAAATAGTTTTCAGCGTCCCCGGGTTCATTCGTTTCAAGTGAAAGGTTCCCCAGGTCGATCAGTGAAATTGATTCCGATTCGAGGGCATTTATATCCCTGAAGGTATGAAGTGCCTGCAACAGATAATTTCTCGCCTCGTCGTATCTTTTCAATGAGGTCAGCAATTTGCCAAGTTCGTTTTGCCTGACGGCTGTTTTCCGGATATTGCCTTTCAGCATATCCAGTTTGATGGCATCATTCAGTAGCTCGAATGCTTTTTCTAAATCCCCCATTTTATAGTAAACCATGCCGAGGTTTCCGTACCTGATCGCTATTTTTGTTGTATCCTTCAAGGCTTCTGAATATTCAAGGGCCATTAAAAAATGATCGATGGCCTCTTCATATTTTCCCCACACATAATACACCTTGCCAATGTTGTTGTAGGAGTTTGAAAGATTGCCCGGATCGTTTTGCTGTTTGTCGAATGCCAGGGTCTGCTGATAAGCTTCAATGGCTTTTCCATATTCGCCCCAATGATAATACACGGTGCCCAGGTTGCTGAGGTTATCATAAATCCCATCTTTGTAATCGATACGCCGTGCAACCGACAGGGATTGTTCATAATAATTTACGGCCATATCATGCAACCCAAGCATATAAAAACAATAACCGATATCGCTTAAACGATTGCTGTAATTTATCGAATGTTCTCCTGCAGAATTCTTTACGGCTTCTGCTGAGATTTTGTAGAACCCGATGGCTTTGTTCAGTTCATCCTTGTAATAATAGGCATCTGCCAGTAACCGGGAGGCTTTTGCTTCCACTTGCCTGTTTTCCGTCTTAACCCCGTATTCATAAGCTAACTCCGCAAAATAGATGCACGAATCGTATTGCCCGTCCAGTTTTTGACCGGCCCTTATCAGCAGGGTATCGATGTTTTGCGGGTTCCGGGTTTTTGCTTTGTCACCCTGATTCGCGGATGCAGGAAAACTAAACCATGCAATAAATGTAGAAAAGAACAATACAATAACACTTTGCCGAATCATAATAACCTCTTAAAATTAAAAATTGCAGCGAGCCCGTTTAATTGCTTTGGAACAGTTTGCAAATATAGGCTATGAGCCGGAAATAAATGCAACGATAGCAGAAAGAAGTCAGCTTTTTGAGATATCAGGAGTAAACCGTCAACGGGGTTGTGAAAAAAGTAAACCGAGCTACTTGTTTGGATATTACCCTTTTACAGATAAAAATCTTCGAAAACTGAACTGTAATACCTATCTGGTCTCCGGTTTTTACAACTCCGCTCCGGCCACTCAATCCGCTCCTTCAAAACATCATTTTCCTTTTTAAATCCTATGATGTTGACCCTTACCAGAATTTTAGTAATTTCGACAGGTGGAAAAAATAAAAAGAATTATATGCCGGTTAAATCAATCTTATTCTTCCTGAGCTTTTATCTGATCGCTTTTTCTTTTACTTTAAATGCCCAACAAGCTGGAATTAGTTTTAATGCAGGTGCCAATATGACTTTTATTCCGGCATTTGAGAATCGGGTTGTAATTACCAATGAAGGTCTGACGATACCGGAACTGGTCCAGCGCAACAACAGTAATGCTTCACCCTATGTAGGTACACCCACATCCGAAACCCATACACGACCGGGTTTTTTTGCTAATCTTGAAATGTGGAAGTTGTTCAGGGAAAAATACCGGCTTTCATTTGGTTTTGGTTTAAATCAGTTTCGGTATAGTTATGATACATATGTGGATTTTGACAATGCTCCGCCTGCTTATCTGAGTGAAATAGATCACAACTATGGTAAAACAAATTTGCTTTACCTGGAATTGAATCCCATTAAGTTCTCAGTCAGAACATTCAAAAAGAAAATGATATTTGGACTCGGGCCTACCATAAATGTTTTAATTCATAACAAAATCAATAACATCATCATACTGAATAAAAATTACCAGCGATTGGATGGAGCTTCTATTGAAGTTATAGAAAAAATATATTTTGACTCGGCAGATAATTTGAATAATACCTTGTTTGGTTGTTGTGCTGATGCAG
>JAGQVF010000306.1 GCA_020438135.1 Bacteroidales bacterium
AAAAGTAATGAATTTGGAAAGGAGGCAGCCATCATCGGTGAGGTTGTGAACGAACATCATGGAAAAGCGTGGATGACCACAGGCATCGGTGGCAGAAGGATCATCGATATGCTGGCAGGCGAGCAGTTGCCGAGAATATGTTAAAATTCCAGTATTGCAAAATCCAAATTCCAATAGCATACCCAAGATATATAATCATTGTTTTATAAATTGAAAAAGGCTGAATAAAATAGTGCTATGAAAAAGGAAAAACCATATGATTTGGGCGAAAGGACATTTTTATTTGCATTGGCTGTTGCAAAACTCGTTAACAAACTTCCAAAAACTTTATCAAATATTGAATATTCTAAACAAGTGATTAAGTCTTCGGATTCGGTTGGTGCAAATTATACATTGAGGCGAGCGAAAACTTGAGTAACAAGGATGCGTTTTTCAGGTTTAAGATATGCAGGAAAGAAGCAAAAGAAAGTGCCTTTTGGTTAAAATTGCTAAAACAACCAACGATAATTTGTATTTTGAAGAATTTGAGGACTTGATCCAGGAAGCCAACAAATTAAAAATGATCTTTAATTCAATAGTAAATAAAAAAACAAACAATTAGTAACCTTACATTTCATCCTTTGGCTGTTGGATTTTTAAATATTGGAATTTACTCCTTTGGGTTTTGGAGCTTGTGAAGATTGGAATTTAAACAATTTTATATTATCCCATGCATGAATTAAGTATCGTAATGAGCATCATTGAGATCGCAGAAGAAAATGCAAAAAATGAAAATGCATCTGTGATCACTGAAATCGAACTGGATATCGGTAAACAGGCAGGGGTGGTGATGGAAGCTTTAACCTTTGCCATCGATTCTGCAAAAATGGGAACGCTGCTCGAAAATGCCGAATGGAAGATCAACGAGATCCCGGCAAAAGCGCGATGTGCCTCCTGCCAATACGAGTTTGAGGCACAACAGTTATTTGAACCCTGCCCGAAATGCGGAAATCCGTTTTCGGATATTTTCGAGGGGAGGGAGCTTAAAGTGAAGTCATTAAAAATTGAATGAAAAGCTTAATTTTGCCACAAAATAATTGTTTTTATAAGAAGTTTAAAAAACATCATACTTAATACTTTTTACTTCAAACATTAAACTTAAATATTATGTGCGATACCTGCGGATGCGGACACGGCAATGGGTTAACTTTCAGAAAGCCCGGTGAAGAAAAAAGCAATGAACATCAACACGAGCATGTTCATTCACATGAACACGAGCACAGTCATCACGGTGATTCTCATACACATGCTCACTCACACCTTCATGCTCATGCCCATGATCATTCAGGGCACGACCATGAGCATGGGCCCCATACTCACACACACGACCACGACCATCACCACCATCATGGCGATCATCCGCATCAACATCATCATGCCGATCACGATCATACCCATTCGCATGGCCGTGAGATCAAAGTCGAAACAGATATTTTATCAAAGAATAATTTGCTGGCTGAACGAAATCGCGGTTTTTTCGAAGCGAAAAATATCCTTGCGCTAAACCTGGTCAGTTCGCCGGGATCGGGCAAAACCAGCCTGCTTGAAAAAACCATCAAAGACCTGGGCAAGGAGGTGAAGTTTTTTGTGATCGAAGGCGATCAGCAAACCATGAACGACGCCAACCGCATTGATGCTGCCGGAGCACCCGTGCTACAGATCAACACCGGAAACGGTTGTCACCTTGACTCCGATATGGTGAATCGTGCCGTGAAACAACTTCAGGTGGAAGATAATTCAGTACTGATGATCGAAAATGTGGGTAACCTTGTTTGTCCATCTTTGTTTGATCTGGGTGAAGAGGCCCGTGTGGTGATCATGAGTACCACCGAAGGGGAGGATAAACCGCTGAAATATCCCACCATGTTCGAATCATCAGATATTTGTATCATCAACAAAACCGATCTGCTTCCTTACCTTGATTTTGACCTCGAAAAAGCAAAAGAATATGCCATGCAGGTGAATCATCATTTGCAGTTTTTCGAATTGTCAGTCAAAACCGGAGAAGGAATGGAAAATTGGTATGAATGGCTGAAAGAGCGAATGAAATCAACCAAATCCGACTAATCCGAAAGGTTTAATAAACCTGGAATTTTAATCTTTTCAGGAAGAAAAAAGCAAGATGTTTTCTGATGGAATCACCGGTTCGCCACAAGATCAGCCAAATTGGTACGATCACCGGTTAACGGATGGCGGCCCCATTTACACCGAAACGCACCCCGGCCAACTAATCGTTGAACCCTGGAATGCGCTTTCATCTCTACTGATTGTTCTGCCTGCTGTTTACTGGTATTTTGTGATAAGGAAAGATTGGCGCAACTACAAATTCATGTTGTATGCAATTCCATTGATGATCCTCGGTGGGACCGGCAGCACCCTTTTTCATGCTTTCCGCATTTCCCGTTTTTTCCTTTTTATGGATTTTGTACCAACGGCCATTCTCACATTATCGCTCAGCATCTATTTCTGGATAAAAGTTCTGAAACGATGGTGGTACATTTTTTTCATCATCATCCCGACCTTTTTCATCCGCTTTTTCATGTTCGGACAATTGCCTTCCCATACAGCCATCAATGTGTCGTATATCATGACCGGCATACTCATCGGACTGCCACTGTTGATCCTGTTGTTCAAAATAAAGTTTTTCAAGGTACATTATGTCATTTATACCATCCTTTTATTTATTGCTGCCATCATTTTCCGTGAACTGGACGCTTATCAGATCGGTTTCCTGCCCATGGGAACGCACTTCCTCTGGCATGCCTTCACCGGCGTGGGTGCCTGGTTTATCCTGGCTTATTTGTATGCTTTCCGGAACCGGGAACTATCAATAACGTAGTTAGATAATTGAGGCTGAAAATAAGGTCAAAGTAAGTGTTTTTAAAGGCGGAAAACTTTTTATTTCAAGTTCGCAGATCCAAATTTAGTTATTAATAAGAATCTTGTAGACTTTAACTCCTTCAGGAATATTGAGTTTAACAAATATTAATCCTTGATATTCTTCTGTAACGTTAATCGTCGTCAAATCATTTGAAATTTGAATTGTGAAATTTAAAAGCTCACCCCTGGAACCAAAAACACTAATATTATTTAAAAGGAGTTTACTATAATGCCTTATATGGAATACACCGTTGCTGGGATTTGGAAAAACTTCCTGAAACAACATTTGATTTTCTGATTGATTATTTGTGTTTTCATTTATATTTAACAGAAAGATGTCGGCCTGGCCAACTGAACTGATATTTACTGTAGTATTATTTAGTACATACTCGGGTGTACCGGTAAATATCCCAATAGCATAAGTATTTGCAGAATTGATAGATAGAATAGATTTAACATAGTCCATATGTTGGCTACCCATCGCTGCAGCAAATTGAAAATCTCCTGTGGGAGATAACTTTTCAATGACAAAATCAGTATCTCCCTGAGGATTGATCATAATAGTACTATCCCCGGGGTGAACATCTAAAGGATCCTCGAAGTTTATACCCAAATAAATGTTATTTAAACTGTCATTATCAAACCCCTGAAGATAAATCGAATTATCATTTCCAATTGTTCTTACCCATTTAAAGTTGCCATTAGGATCAAGTTTCAAAATGTAGGCATCATTCCAATTACCTCCTTCAACAATGAATTCATCATCAGGATCAGGATCGAAATCAGCGGAAAAGCGAAAACCACCACATATCAAAATATTTTCTTCACGATCAATTTTTAATTCCCTTACTCCATCGTTAGATCCGCCTCCAAAACTTTTAGCCCATAATATGTTTCCATCCTTATCAAGCTTTAATATAAAAACATCCAATACACCCTCTGAACTTAAAATCAAGGTATCAGGACCCGGGTCAAAATCTATTTCACCTTTAAAGCTCCCTGCTACTACTATGTTTCCTAATCCATCAATAGCAATTGTCTTTGCATAGGATTCATACCACCCTCCAATTCTTTTAGCCCAAATAAATTGTCCAGCGGAATCAACTTTCTGAATGAAAACATCCCGTTCTGCCGAGGCTGTCATTTCAAATACATTATCTCCGGGATCAAAATCAATCGTATTGGTAAAACTGCCTACATTGTATATATTTTCTTCATTATCGATTTCCATATCATAGAGCTTATCATTTTCACTATAAGTAACCAGTTGAAAAGCCCATTTCAAATTATTCTGATTATCGAATTTCTGAAAGAAAATGTTATTATTAATTTCCGATATAAACATCAAAGTATCGGGTCCGGGATCCAAATCAATTTCATTTCCGAATATTCCTCCTATGTAATAGTTCAATTTATTATCTGCCTTTATAATTGTTGCCTGATCCCATCCGGTACCTTCCAAACTATGTGCATGGAGAAGATGGCCCGATTGGTCAGTAATCAAAACAAAAGGATCATATGATTGGCTACTAATTAAGAATGTTTGTTCTTCTCCCGGGGCAATGTCAATAGTATCTTTGAACCCGCCACAGATATATAGATTACCCGTTTTATCTTTTGATGCAAAGTAAAGGTTTTCATAATCGGCACCTCCAATCGATTTCATCCAATTAATACTTTGACATTGGAGGCTGTATACATTACCAAATGAGTAAAGTGCTGCAATAATCAGGGAAATAGGACTTTTCATTAGTATATGATATTAAAACTGAGTTCATTTTTGCAAAATTAACAGAATTTAATTTACATTGTTATCTGTAGGGGAATCAGCTTCTGCTTGTTTGAAAACAGGCATCTTTTAAAGTGGAAATTTGAGGTTTAAAAAATGACTCAAAGAAATTGGTCCGTTGTCACATAATATTTAGAATAATTATAAAATTCGGTAAATAAATACTTATTTTCTTGTATGTGTCAATTTATTTATATATTTGCGCATTCAAATACTTAAATATAGGATTGACATTTGAGCAGTTTTATCAACATATCCGACGCAAGCACCATCGCCATTCACAGCCTGGCTTTGATCGCCAATACTGAGCGAAGCCTGAATGCAAACAAGATCGCGGAGGTGACTCATTTTTCGAGAAACCACCTCGCCAAAGTACTTCATATTTTGGTGAAGCATAAATACCTCGATTCTTTGCGCGGGCCCAATGGCGGTTTTA
>JAGQVF010000026.1 GCA_020438135.1 Bacteroidales bacterium
TGGCAGACCCGGAGTTTGTTGAAAGGTATTTTCATGGTGTTGCATTTTTACCCTCTTCACTGCATAATCCCTCATCGCTTTGGGTGGTACAACACGTTGTTGTGCGATGCCTGATAATCCAATTCCGAGCACCAACGTAAAAAGTAGTAGTTTTTTCATAGGTATTGATTTTTTAAATGTGTAAAATGTGTAACATAACATTAGAAAGTTTCATCAATTTCCAAAATTACAAAAAATGTGCTTCTTTGCCTATTTGCCTGAAACAACAATGAAATAATAGTAGTGAGAATTTTAAATCAGCGGATTGATTAAATTAAAAGGAACTTTTCCGGGTGTTCTTTATAAAATTATTCCTTATCTTTAAAACGAATTTAAAACCAATTGAGATACCCATGAGCAACTGGAACCGTTATCCTTTTGTTAGATTTATCATTCCTTTGGTTTCAGGCATTGTAGTTGCCCTGAACATACCTGAAATGTACCCCATACCTTTTTGGATAATGGTTGCTCTTTTTGGAATCTATGCCTTGATAGAACTTATTTTCAGGAAACAGATCAGTTACAGGTATAGATGGATTTTTGGGACGTTGTCCTCTTTTCTGCTCCTTTTACTGGGATATCAATTAACCTATCTAAAAACTCCGTCCTACGATCCTGACAATATAAGCCATTTTAAGCAGGCGGATAAATTGGTTATTCAGATAAAAGAACCTCCGGCAGAAAAACCCAATTCGGTTAAAGTAGTTGGCGGAGTGTTATTCGCTGCTGACACAACAGGCTGGGAAAAGGCATCGGGAACTGTGCTGCTATATTTTGAAAAAGATGAGAACATAGATAACATCAGATATGGAGATGAGCTGGTAGTTCATACTCAACTCAGGCCGGTAAAACCTCCGGCTAATCCGGAAGAGTTTAACTACAAACGTTTTCTTTCAAATAAAGGGATTTATGATCAGGGATATGTTACAAAGGGAAACTGGAAAATCACCGGGCAGGGTTATGGAAATCCAATCAAAAAAACAGGGATCAAACTAAGAGATCATTTCCTGCGATTACTGGAAGAAAATGATATTAAAGATAAAGAGTTTGCAGTAGTTTCGGCCATTTTACTGGGTTATGATGCCCATCTTGATCCGGAGCAAAAGCGTCAATTTGCAGGGGCGGGAGCCATGCATATACTTTGTGTTTCTGGTTTGCATGTTGGCATCATTTACGTAATATTAAACAGCTTGCTCGCTTTTTTGAACCGAAAAAAACTGCTTCGATTTTTAAAAGTATTGTTATTGCTTTTTTTAATTTGGTTTTATGCAGCTATCACAGGGTTTAGTCCATCAGTTCTGCGCGCATCCACTATGTTCTCATTTATCATCATCGGCAAATCAATGAAACGAAAAGCCGATATTTTTAATATGATCGCAGTTTCGGCATTTTTGCTGCTTTCGATCAATCCTTATTTTCTTACTGAGGTTGGGTTTCAACTTTCATACCTGGCTGTTACAGGAATTGTATTGTTATTCAAACCCATTTACAACCTGCTTTCACCCGGGAATTATTTACTTGATAAAATCTGGCAAATAACAGTTGTATCAATTGCCGCAACTTTATTTACATTTCCACTGACAGTATTTTATTTTAAACAATTTCCGGTTTTGTTTTTAGTCACTAATTTGGTAGCAATTCCAGCTTCGATGGTTGTGATTTACCTGGGAATTTCCGTTCTGGTTTTTTCTTTCATCCCTGTTGTATCAAATTGGCTTGCTTGGTTACTGGTATGGACTATTAAAGCTTTGAATTTTTCAGTAGGATGGATTGAAGGTTTATCATTTGCTACCATTCGTGAAATGTATATAAGTCCGATGGAGTTTATTTTACTTGTGCTCGTAGTATTGTCGGTTGTTTATTTATTTACCATTGGTAAAAAATATGCAATCTATACATTAATTTCCGGTTTGATCCTTCTCAATATCTCAATTCTGACCAGGAAGATAAATCATCTGAAGCAGAAACAAATTGTGGTATACAACATTAACAAAACAACGGCAATTGAATTTGTGAAGGGTGAAATGTCCTGGTTTGTGTCAGATACGAATGTAATAGCCGATCCTTCAAAAATTCAATACAATGTTGAAGGATATAGAAGTAAGGCCGGAATAAAAGATCAATTTTGGGTTAATATGGATAAACCAATCCTCAAAACGCCCGATTTTTATAAAACAGGAGAGTTGATTCAATTTGGAGATCTGAGGATTGCTTTGATAAGCCACTCCTCAGAATTGTTACCCCTCAATAATAAATTGAGTGTGGATGTGGTGATTTTTACCGGGAATGCTCAAATTACGCCCAGGCAAGCCATGGAAGTTTTTCAGTTTGAGGAGCTGGTTTTCGATGCATCAATCGCGCCATGGAATAAAATCACCTGGAAAAAGGAATGTGACAATGCAGGGATCAATTATTACGATGTAGCAGAATATGGTGCATGGATAAAAAGATTATGATGCTAAAAAAGCCGGCAATGACCGGCTCTTTAGAACAATTTTGAATGAACAAAGTTTATTTTGTATGAATGATCTTTTGTGTTGTAATGAATCCGCCACTTTCAATTTCACAGAAATAAATTCCTGAAGGCAAGTCACTTGTATCAATGTGCATGTTATGGTATCCTGAGCCGGATTTCACACCTTTATTTTCAAAAACTGTCTCACCAAAAGCATTAAAAATCCTGATTGAAACGGATGATAGGAGATTATCTGTAAATTTTATTTCGAGGTAATTTGCGAACGGATTCGGATAGAGTTCTACTTCATAATCCAGATTGACATTGGAGATTGAATTTGGACCAGACTCTTCAACATATAACTCAACATCATCGATGTACATACCCTCTTCTGTAACATAATTGTCGCTCATGAATCTGAACCGGATAATCACCATGGTTTCTCCTAAATAATCCTCAAGGGAATAAGATTTCTCAATCCATGAATTTTGAGTACCATTAAATTCATCCAATTCAGTCCAATTACTGCCATCAGTTGTAATTTCCAGCCATGTGTAATCGTATCCGGCTTCTAAGGCATATTTGGTCATAAAGCTAAAGGAGGCAGAAACTGCATTTTCAAGACTGAAATTATAAAGGGTAGCACTGCATACAGTTTCATTTTGGTAATTGCCTGAAGGGCTTTCCGAAATAGAATGTGTTGGTGAATAAGATTGTGTATTGGTGATTCCCCAGGTGCCTTCTAAGTTCCAATATAATGCTCCGGATTCAAAATCATCCGTAAATGGAAAAGCCAAGGGAGGAAGAGGTGTAATAGTGATCGTATTTGAAGGATCGGATTCATCGCCGGTATCTGAATAAATGGCTGTTACAAAATAGGTGTAAGTGGTAAAATTCTGAACTTCTTCATCTGTATATTCGGCTACTGTTGTTGTTGCAACCGGCACAGGATCATTATCTTTATATATTTTATAACTATCTACACCTGCCATTGTATCCCATAATAATTGGATCATGCCATCTCCTGCCAGTCCGGCAAGGTTTTGCGGAGGCGAAAGCCAGTTTGCCATCGTGGCTACATTGGCAACCATTGCTTTAGTAAAGGTAGTAGCCATTTCAAGACTATTAACGCTTGTACCTATAACATCATTGGAAGTATGTATATAAGGGCTATAATTCTGGCTGTCTTCAAAAGGGAAGATACCCATATATCCGGCATTGTTAAACGATGTGTGATCACTGTCGCCGCCTGTTAAATTTCCCTGATCCACTATAAAGTCAGGCAGGTAAGTATTGCAAACATTTGTATAGAATGTTACCAGAGGTTGTGCTGAAGCAGGTGCTATCATATCCGTATGGATTGCATCACCCGGATTCCGGTAACCGCACATGTCGATGTTAAAGTATCCCAAAATGTTCATACTTTGGCTGGCAGCCCATTCAGCATATGCATCGCTACCATACAATCCATATTCTTCACCCGACCAGGCACAAAAAAGAACTGTTCGGTCAGTTTCAAAATCAGCCATAACCCTGGCCACTTCCATTACCCCACATACACCTGAAGCATCGTCATCTGCTCCGGGAGCATCGCCAGAATAACTATAGGAATCGTAGTGTCCACCGAGAATTACATATTCATCCGGATAAGTTGTACCGGTTTTTTTGGCAATGATATTGTCACTTGCAGGACCCTGTGGCATCGTAAAATCAAATAATTCTACTTCATAACCGTAGTCTTCAAACTGGTCTTTTATCCAATTCTGGGCTTCAACCGATTGGGGCGTATATGCATTACGGGTTCCGTAATCCTGGAGGTGCTGGAGGTTGCTGAGGTAGATGTTTGAGTCAACTTCCTCCATCATTTGCACTATTTCAGGGTCAGTCAATATGGTTTTAGTATTGAAGTTAAATTCACTTCCGGGAAGCTGGATTTTTTTGTTATCGAAATTTACCACCCTGCCATCTACAGGCGGAGGAAGTGCAGCTTCCTTGCTCATCGAAACAACCAGGTATTTTTCATTTTCAACGAGGATTGATGCCTCCTTGCTGATATCTCCTATATAACCCTGATCTTTCGTTTTATGAAACCAAACTATATAATACCTGTTGGTACTTTTAAAACCGTCTTCTTCTAAAATAGTGAGATCTTGATTAAAGTTGTTATAACATGTTGCAATCGCAATGTTGTCAGCATAATAGTGGATTGCTATTTCTGCATTGTTGAATAGTTGTTTTAAATCCTGGATATTTTCATAATTGATGACTGCAAGTTTCTGTGAAAATATTGAAGTCGAAATAAGAATAGTAAAAATTGAAAGTATAATTTTTCTCATATGAAAAGTTTTTGTTTTGTTTTTTAGACAGGCCGGTTCATATTTTTGTTGCAAAATCCAATAATTTGGAATTGATATAAATAGAATAGATAAAAGTTAAAAAAAATCTTGTGGAATAAAAAAAATGATTTACTTTTGCACACCGTTTAACGAATGACGTTCATAAAAATATTGGTCCGGTAGTTCAGTTGGTTAGAATGCCTGCCTGTCACGCAGGAGGTCGCGAGTTCGAGTCTCGTCCGGACCGCAATTTAAGGTCACATTTTGTATGTGGCCTTTTTTTATATCCTTACCGGTAGTTCAGTTGGTTAGCATGTCCCGCTTCCTGCTGGAAGGTCGCGAGTTCGAGTCTTGTCCGGACGCATTGAAACTTCACCATAATATTTAAGGTTTTCTGTTTATCCTTTCCAATATATAATGTCAAAGGGCAGAATCCATAGATCCTGCCCTTTGATTACATATTATGAAATGATATTACTAATTGGGGACTGTAGAAGATGTTCCGGTATTGTTATACCATTGGTCGTTTTTATCTGCATTATCTACTTCTGTATTCATATCAAAATCACCGTCTTTATATCCTGTAGTCCCGGCTTCAGGAGCCCACACATTGTTTTTATCCATCAGATTGATCAGCAGATTCCCGTTACCATTCCCGCTATACATCCCATAGTCGCCTCCTCCAAGATTTTTCTGTCCATTGAGGTAAGCCTGACCGGATGTTGTAAAATCATAGGAATAAATTCCTCCTGATTCGGAGAGCGCTGATGCAGACATGATCCCAAGATGATTTCTATGCCATACAACTGCAAACATTTGGTTTGTTAAGGTAAAACTGAATGCAGGAAGACTGGATCCGTCAATATCAACGATTGATCCGTCGCTCAGCAGAAACACAGCTTTGGTTGCAACCACCGTTGCCGGTGTGGCTGATGCAGCATTTGCCGCATCCCTTATTTCAAGAAGACACCAGTCGACAACATCTGCTGGAATGGATCCAACGCTTTCGGATCCGCCATAAAACCAGGGTGCGGTGTTGTAAGGTTGTAAGAGGGGTATTACTCCGCCCGATAACAGGTCGGTATCCATCCCTGAACCATTGAAAGGGCCTTCAAGAAAGGCTGTTACATCCAGCCGGATATCGATTGGAATAGCCATTGGAGATTCCAGATCACCCACAGCAAAAGCAGAAAGTGATGTAATGCCGGTTCGGGTTATACTATAAGGGTTCGCACCAGAAGCAATACCTTCCCCATCGGGATCCCATGCACCTGCGGTATAATGCCCTACTGCAGCATGATTCCTGTTAAAATTGGGTCCTTCAAGACCAGCTGACCAGTATGGAGTTACACTCAGATTGGATCCTCCGGCGACATTTTCGGTGATTACCCATGTCATGTCGACACAATCATTGATTTCCGGGATGGTTCCACCTGTTGTACCATTTGTGCGTACGTCAGGAAAAACCCGTACTGAATAATAATCAGCGGTTCCGGTATTGCTAAGTGTGACAGGTACAAAACTGGAAATAGTTCCGACCGGGAAAATTTTATTGGCTCCGGTTACATATTGGCGCAGCATACCATTCCCACCTGCAATAATATAACCCGAAGGGCCGGCTCCTACGATCTGCCCCGAGGATTGAATAACGACCACGCCATTACCCAGTGATAAAAAGGTGCTGGAAAGCGTTAGGTTACCATTGACTGAAATTGCATTTGCTGTGAGGTTGGCATCATTTTGCAAATCGAGATCATGGAAATATGTTATTGCCGATCCACCAATATCCTGTGGAGTTGATCCGGTAAATTCAACAACACCTGAAGTGCCATTTAAAAGGTTACCACTGGTTTGATTATTGATCCAGTCTCCACTGATCAGCACCTGACCGGAATTGTTCATGCTTCCGTCACTTTCATTTCGGAAAGAAGCATCCATCACCAGAGACGTTCCCGAATTGATCACGATATCTGATCCCGCATTTACGAGATACTGACAGTGAGCCAGGTCAGCATAGCCTAAGGCGATAATTATTAAAAATGTTATTATTGATTTCATATCAAAGTATTTTTATTTGGATAAAACGCTATCATTGACTTCCCGGGCCAGCTATGGGCAAAGGATTATCTTCGGTTTCAACAATATCAACCGGGGATTTTGTCCCTGAGCAAGGTCCGAGATGAGCTTTAAACAGATTTCCTTGCTGTGCATGAAACCCTTGCTGAAGCGTCACACTGGAACCGGCCTGGTAAGTTACATTCGTTCCATATCCCCCGGTGATAACTCTGCTTGATTCAACCGTGTTGCTGGCTTCATAAAGCTGAAAACCGGTAAAATTAGGATTACTCGGGTCATTTGCCGGTGAAAGGAAATATGCCGTCGGGCATGGAGTATAAAGGGCTGATGACCATAATCCCCGGCCATAGGTACCGGCTCTGATAACACCATAGGTTTCATTGATCTCAAGATCGAATACAGGAACTGTTGGCAATCCGTTCATAAACGGGATCCAATCCCCTGTATTATCATCCCTGTAAAAGACTCCGATATCAGTACCGATATAAACGCCATCGGCAGATCCTTCTTCATATGCTATGCAATTGACCGGGATATTCGGTAAACTTCCTGAAATATTTGTCCATGATCCGCTGGCTCCGCCATTGGTGGATTCATATACTTTTTGTCCGGATGAATACCCACCAACAGTAACAAATACATTAAGAGAATTGGAAGGGTCAACAGCTATAAATGTAATGGTTAAGCCTGGTAATCCGGTACTGATTGAATTCCATGTTCCGGCGGCATCATCTGATCTCCAGATCGAAGATCCGCTGGATGCATAAACTCTGCCTGTAAAACTTGTACCCAGAGCCATGGCTCCTCTGCCATCCACACCCGTGTTGGTCCATGACGATCCACCATTTGTGGATTTATAAACATCGCTATATCCACCATAGATAGTTGTTGCGGTAACAGGATTCATCACATAGGGTGTTACCCACGAACCTGATGATCCCGAGGGTTTAATACCAAAATATGAAGAGCCACCATTGGTAGATTTATTGAGCCCACCATTTTGTGTACTATTATATAATATGTTTGAATTGCTGTGATCGACCATACAATCCATTCCATCGGCACCAAGAACGTGTTCAAAAGTACTTCCTCCGGTCCATTTATTCGATCCGTTATCCTGGGTTCCACCGATGATTAAACTACTGGATGCTTCTGTTCCGGCAATTCTGTACCATTGTGTGTTTGCGATACCGCTTGAGAGATCTGTCCAGGTTGCACCAAAGTTTGTCGACCTGAAAATACCACCATCACTACCACAATAGAGGTAATTATTCAAAGGGTTAATTTCAAGTGCATGAATATCAGCATGGGTATACCCGATTGAATTGGGAACCGACCACATGGAAGAAATGGTCCAGGTAGCTGCAAAATCTGCAGAAGTCCAGCAGTTGATACCACCTGTCATTACATCTGCAACATCGGTTCGGGAAACTGCTATGGCAAGGTCATAAGATGCCTGATTGTCGTTATCACCACCAACATCGCTATATCCAAGGATGTTTGGGGTGTCAGATTTCAGATAAAAGTTTAATCCGGAATCAAACGATCTGTAAACTCCTTTGAAAGATCCGGCACCGGTTGAGGGTCCGGCAAGAAGGTAAACATAAGAGCTGTTGTCGGGTGTAACTCCAATGGCCATCCGAGATGTTCCGGTTGGTATACCCGAAGACACAACCGACCATGATTCACCCGTATTGGTAGACCGGTAGAAAGTTCCGGTTGTAACAGCATACATTACAGTAGGGTCGTAGGGTTTGAATTCCAGATCACGAAAACTACCTGATTGAACCTGGTACCAACTGGAGGCTCCATTCGTTGTTTTATAGATTCCATCAGTTGTAACAGCAAATAAAATATTATTATTGGTAGGGTGTAAGGCAAGTTTATAGCCTTTTTCGAAATCGGTGACATCCCATTGTAGTCCAGTCTGATTCCATGTTTCGCCTCCGTCAGTGGTTTTCATCACACCGATTGATTGGGTATCTCCTCCATCACCATCACCGGTAAGAATATAAATGGTATTGGTTAAAGGCCAGGCAATACCTGAAACACCGATGCTTGGCATTCCGTCGGTCAAACATTCCCATGTTGAACCGCCATTGGTTGTTTTCCACAATCCACCGGATGGCATACCTATTAAAATATAGTTGGCAATGGTTGGATGAAATGCAATACAATTTACCCTTCCGATTCCGGGATTCCAGCCATTTCCGCTAGTGTAGCCTGTGGGGGCAAGAAAATCCCAATAACCATTGGTTGTTTCCGGATCATCACCGCCAGGGTTTTGAACCGGGCCATAATCCTGAATATATTGTTGATATGCTTCAAGATTTCTGGCTGCCACATTGGTAACCTTGCCATCTGGAGTGAGCCTGCGTTCGTGGAGATACTCCCAACGTTTCCACTGTTTGTATCCCGAGCCGCGACCTTTATCCTTATCAGCAAAGTACGCTTCTGCTTCCTGCTGAATCTCAGCAAAGGAAACATCTTCCGGTTTATCCATCAGTTTTTTATACTTAGGGATTGCATCTTCCTGGGCCATAAGTGTACCAAGGAAAAACACCGGAAGTATCAATAAAGTTTTAAGTATATAGTTTTTCATTTTTCTTGATTTTTTTGATTATCAGCCTTTTGATCTATAAAATGGATACAAAAGACAAATCAATAGATTACTTCATTTCCGGTGAAGGATCGGGTTGTGATTGCGATCCGTTTACCTGACGCATCGGTCCTTGCTTAGCTGTGGTTGATGGTGCTGCTTGTTCTTGCTGACCATTAACCACTCTGAACTTTTGACCTGTGGAAAGTTTTTCGGGAGCAGGCTGCTCTTGCATTTCTATGGTCTTTGCTGTAACAATGGTTTCTGTTACAGGGAGTGCATCCTCTCTCTCCACTATTGGTTGTGCTCCGGCAGGAGCGGCAACAGGTGTAGGTTCATTTTCCAGTTTTGGATCATGCATAGGTTGTGCCTCGACAGGGGCTCCAAGAACTGCCAGTTTGAGATTTTCAATTTCTTCGGCAGTCAGTTTGGGATCCATCGCTACGGCATCATCGATTGCTTGTTGCTGTGCTTCGGTAAGTTCGACTGTAGCTATTGATTTTTCCTGAGAAATAGCTTCTGTCCCTAAACCGATAACAGCTATAAAGCATAGTATCAGTAGTTTATTCATAGTTCTGAAATTTTGAAGTGATTAATTGATTAAACAGTAATTTGTTATTTCCTGAGTGAAGCATTTTCTGCTTTAAGCACTTCAACTTCAGATTGTAACTGTTTGATCATTTTCCCTTGTTCGATGGTATAAAGGGTTAATTCTTCAACTTTTTCCAATACCCGTTTTTGCATATCGGAAATACTGAATCCTGTTTCTTCTACCTCCGTAGCAGGAGGAATTCCCGGAAGGTGATTTTTTTCGGTAATATGTTGTTCCAGTTCTTCGAGACTCATCAGGTCGTAAGAGGGATCAAAAACATAATCGGGCCAGCTACCGTTGTCCTGCACCAATACCTCTTCACAGGCGATTTTGCCATTAACGGATAATGCATATCCAACCGCTGCGGTTGTTGTTCCGATCCTGAGATCGCTACTTACATAAGCAGAACCGAGCATGTATGCCGCCCAGTTGGTTGTTCCACCACCAGCATATCCATATAATCCGACGCGTGTCCCATCAGTTCCATATGCATAACCATAAACACCCACTACTGTTCCGGTATAGGCACCACCGTTGCCATAACCGTATACTCCACGGTATCCGCCTTCTCCATAAACACCATAACCATAACCATCGACCGGGGTTGATTTACCATAAAAAGCTCTTGTATCTGAACTTATGTTATGTGTTACTTCAGAAACAACCACGTCCTGACTATAGTCACCGGCGTTATCCGTACTGTTGTTGTTGGCTTCAACATGAACACGTCCTTTGAAATATCCGGCATAGTTGGTGGTAGCACTGTCAGCATCTATATAAATACCGTAGTTTGTATTGGTGCTGACGCCCTGGGTAGCAAAGATACCAGCGTAGTTATTTGCATCCGTATCAACACTGTAGCCATAAATAGCGGCCCCTTCGAAACCGGAATTTGGTTTATAGCCAAAAACTCCGATATTGGGTACGTCAATGGGCAAAGCGAGTGGATTTCCTGTATAGTTCAGTAATCCAAGATGCCCTTCTGCAAAAAGCAAGGTGCCGCTTTGATCAGAACCTCTTACCGCTGATTTGCCATATGTGTAATTTTCCGAAGAAATGCCATGACCATTGGGATCATTTGTGCCAACAGCCACATGGCCAGTATTGGTATTATAAATATCGGTTCCGTTTAAAGCCCAATGTTGGTCAGTTGCACGACCTACTTTCTGCCAGTCCGATCCATCGAAATAGTAGTATCCGGGATCGTTGTTAGTTTGATAAATGATCAATCCGGTTGCCGGTGAAGCAGGCCTGTTCGCAAATGTCATCCGGGGAGCAAGCAATCCCAAACCGGTTGCCTTAACATCCAGCATAGCAGATGCATTCGGCGAACTGTTATCATTGTTTATCGCTACCTGCGAATAGGAAAGCCCTGTAGTAAATACAAGCGTTACCAGTAAAATAAACCATTTGTTCGGTTTATGAATACTTTTAAGAGTGAATAAATTTGAGTTCATACATTTAAGGTTTTAAGGATTAGTTTTAAAATTTGTGAAATACAAATATAGAAATGATTATCTGGAATGATTCTAAATAAAATGTTAATGAAATGTTAACCCTTGAAAGGTGTACAACTTTGTGATGCAGCTTAAGGTCTTACAAGGTTTTAATTTTGAGTAAGACAGATTTGGAAAATGGCATCTGATCAGAAAAGGGAATAAAAAACCCGGCTGAACCATCAGCCGGGTTTTCCTTTATCACTGAGTATGTTAATATTCAGGGATGTGTTCAAGCGTTTCAACCAGGTACATCCAGAATTTACTTACAGTTTCAATGTTCACTTTTTCGTCGGGGCTATGCGGAAAGCGTATAGTTGGCCCAAAGGAAATCATATCCCAATTGGGATAAATCGAACCCAGAATTCCACATTCCAGACCAGCATGGATTACCTTCACTTCCGGAATTCTTCCAAATTTCGTATTATAAACCTTTTTCATTGTTTCGAGGATAGGAGAATCCACATTGGGTTTCCATCCCGGATAAGCTCCGTGATGAGCAACTGCGGCACCGGCTTCTTTGAATACATCGGCAATTTTAGCAGCCACTTTATCTCTTTCCCCATCCGATGCGCTTCTGGTAAGAATGGCAATCGAAATTGTATTTCCCTCGGATTTAATGATGGCAAGATTTGATGAAGTTTCAACAACATCCGGCATGTTTTTATCCCAGGCTATTACGCCATTGGGGCAGCCCATAACTGCATCATAAAACCTTTCTGCCGTTTCTGAATCGATAACAGAGGCAGGCATATCAGTTTTTTCTGCCTTTATCCGGACTTCGGGATCAACCTCCTTCAGCACAACGCTTACCTCGTCTTCGGTTGCCGAAATCAGGTCAAGGAAATCATCTTGCTGATCTTCAGGTACGGTTACTACGGCAAATGCTTCTCTGGGTATTGCATTCCTGAGGCTTCCTGCATCTATTGATGCCAATCGTGCATCAGATTTATCGGCCGCTGATTGCAACAAGCTGTTCAAAATCAGGCAGGCATTGCCTTTGCCCAGGTGGATATCCAATCCCGAGTGTCCTCCCTTCAGTCCGGTGACGCTGATTTTGTAAGCAACCGAGTTTTCAGGAACTTCATCATTTTTAAATTGAAATTTAACGCTGGTATCAACACCACCGGCACAACCAATATACAATTCACCTTCATCCTCCGAATCCATGTTGATCAGGATATCACCTTTTAAAATATTGGGTTGAAGGTTTTCAGCACCGGTCATCCCGGTTTCTTCATCGATGGTAAACAAAGCTTCCACAGGTCCGTGTTTAAGGTCGTTGGCTTCAAGAACAGCCATGGCTGCTGCCACACCCATCCCGTTGTCGGACCCAAGTGTTGTTCCGCGAGCGGTAACCCATTCGCCATCCACGTATGCATCAATCGGGTCTTTTTCGAAATCATGGGCAGTTCCACTGTTTTTTTGGGGAACCATATCAAGGTGGCCCTGCAAAATTACACCTTTGCGGTTTTCCATTCCAGGCGTGGCGGGTTTGCGAATAATCACATTTCCAACGGCATCCACCATGGTTTCGAGTCCCAGATCCTCACCGAATTTTTTTACGAAGTCGATGACTTTACCCTCTTTTTTCGAGGGCCTTGGTATTTGTGTGAGATTATAAAAATGTTTCCAAACGATTTTTGGCTCCAAGTTTAAAATTTCCTGACTCATAATAGTATTGTATTTTAGTGGTTATTAATAATTTGTGATTTGCCTTATTATGATTTATCGGCAATGTTTGGTAATTCGAGACCGTACCCTTTCTTTTTATCTTCCGCTTTTAGCATAAAAGCTACAATAAGAGCTAAAATGGTGAGGCCAACAAAAATCATCCAGGTGGTTTCATAATTGTAAATCGGATATTGACCGGCTTCTTTCAGGGCTTTAACCTGTTCATCAATCTGATCATCCGAAAGGTTTTGAGCTCTCAGGTTGCTCATTATCTCCTGGATTTTAACGGCAACGCCCGGATTGGTTTTTTCCAAAACAACACCTATTAAGAGGGGTATTCCCCATAGCCCGAAGTTTTGTATCCAAAATATAAAGGCATATGCTGAACCAATTTGTTTTTCGGGAATAATTTTCGGAACGGAAGGCCACATAGCACTGGGAACCAGCGAAAATGCAATACCAAGAATGATGGCATTTACGAAAGCCAGGGTAACTGAAGTTAAGGCTGGCAGGTAATAGATAAAGTGAACCAAAATAAGCATAACAGCTCCCAATATCATGATGGATGCACCTTTACCTTTTTTATCGTAAATACTACCGAAAAATGGTGTTAAAAATATGGTTCCAAATGGAACAATCGAAGGAATCAAACCCGACCATTTATCGGAAACCCCGAATTTATTAACCATCAGGTCAGGACCATATTTATAAAAAGGAAATACTGCAGAATAAAACAATACACATAATATTGCGATCAACCAGAATCCTCTGTTGCTAATAATAACCTTCAAATCAGTCAATTTAAACTTATCCTCTTCCTCAAGGCCATCAGAGGCATCTTTGTCTTGTTTTTCCAGTTTTCGGTCCATAATGTTGTAGATAATAAATCCGAAGAAACCGATGATAAGAAACAAAACACCAAACAGGACAGCCGTAGGCACGCTGAGTGCAGTAGCTATGGCAGCCCCAAAAGCCAATGGGACAAAAGATCCCAAACGGGCTATGGCCACCTGCATTCCCATGGCAAGGGCAATTTCCTTTCCTCTGAACCATTTAACGATCGATTTGCTGACCGTGATACCAGCATACTCTACACCTACACCGAAAAGTGCATAGCCTATCGACGCAAGTAGCAACTGTGTATCGAAACCGGCAATGGTTGAACCCCCGAAATCCATGCTGAAGGCGAGATATTTTAAAAATGCCCCGGCGATCATAGTAAGAACCGAAGCCAGTGTACTAAATCGAATTCCAAATTTATCCAAAAGTATACCTACGAAGATCAATGCAAGAAAAAAGACATTAAACCAACCGTAAGCACTGAAAAACATACCAAAATCAGAACCATCCCAACCATATACCCGTTCGATGATAGGCTTCATGGGAGAAATGATTTCGGTAAATAAATACCCGGCAAACATGGTAAAGGATAAAATACCCAGTGCGGTCCATCTGGCTGCAGCTGATTCCCGAAGAGATTTTTGAATAGCTTCTGTCATTTTTGTGATTTTAATATTTTAGGCCGACGAAGATAGTAAAAAACAGAAAGGCCGGGATCAATTTTCAATCAAATGGCTGTTTCGATTTATTAGCTGAATGGATATACCGATCGATGTTTACCGATAAAGATGGACGATTGCTTTTGTTTCGAAAAAAGGCTCTTCAAAATATTTTGAAATGGGGTAAATGTGGCTTTTTAACTTCAGCAACCTGAGTTCTTCAGAAAATTCTCCGCCTTTGAGATAAAAAATGCCGTTCTGAAGATTGCCATCTTGTTTTTGCAAGATCAGTTTTTTTACCCATTCTGCAAATACAGGTAATGCAGTAACTGCCCTGCTTACAATAAATTCATATTGTCCGTTTAGGCTCTCGGCCCGTGATTTTTCGCAGGTGACATTTGTTAGTTTTAATTCCTTCATTACCTGATCCACAACCATCACTTTTTTACCGATCGAATCCACCAGGTGAAAATGACAATCAGGAAACAGGATGGCCAGCGGAATACCAGGGAATCCGCCACCCGTGCCTACATCCAATATTTGAGATCCGGCAGGAAACCGGATGATATTGGAAATTGAAAGCGAATGAAGAACATGACGTTCATAAAAATGCTCCATATCCTTTCGGGAGATGACATTTATCTTCGAATTCCATGATTCGTAAAGCGGACCCAATTTAGCAAAACGTGATTTTTGCTCCGGATGTAATTGAGGGAAATATTTCAGGATCAGATTCATGGTTGACTGCATAGGTTTGCAAAAATAAGGAATGTATGCAGTTGGTCTTCCTGAATGATAAAAAAAGAAATCGGTGTCTGCTCGCTACAGGTCAATTATTCCCAGGCAGGCATTGAGACCCTTATTTCACTCTGCTGTTCACTTTCGTTGATGAAATCGATGGAGCCATTGTTTTTTTCGATGAAATCCTTACACATCATTAGACCCATTCCATTACCTTTTTCACCGTTCAAGCTGTTATGAAAACTTAGATTTTCGATCTCAAAATATTGTTGAAATGCTGAACTGTTATTTTCTGTTGCACTCTCCCTGATCGAAATCACAATATGATTACCTGCTCTTTGTGCTTCTACTCTGATTTCTGTATTTTCAATCGACCATTTTACAGCATTGTAGAGTAAATTTCTGAATACCGTGATGATCATATATTCATCCGCCCGGATGCTGATATTCTCATCAATATCCTGAATAATTGAAATGCTTTTTGAAACAGCTGTGCTTTTTAGCAATAAAATATTGCTTCTTATGATGTGAGCAAGATCGACTTTAGTTGGGTTGATATAAATATCATGTTTAAACAACCTTGACCAGAAAAGAAAATCCTCCAGCATTTCGTGCACATTGTTGGCCGATTCTCTCATTCTGTATAGCAACTCTTTGCTCGACTTCTGATCGAGAAGATCGGGCTCATTCGTCAGAAAATCGAGTATCACTTTAATATTGGCAACCGGTTCTTTGAGAAACTGTGCGATGGAGTTATACATTTTATCACTGGTAAACCGGGTTGTCTCCTGAACATTTTCAGGTTGCCCCGAAATGGTTTCACCCGGCACGATATCGCTATGCGTAATTTTATTCTCCATGTCGTGGGTGATCAAAACCATGCGCGTAATATCGATAAGCCGGTCGCGGGCATAATAAAATTCTGCCTCCGGATCATTTTCGTCAGGAATTTCCATCACTACAGGACCTACATCGGATTTAACCAGGTTTTCTTTAAACGTGATAAAACAGCGCCTGTTATTGAGATCATTTCTCACGAAATCGACAAACAGGGCATATGATCCGTTAACAGTGATGGTTTCATCAATCACCACCAAAATTATTTGTGGATGCAACTCTGCTATCTTTTTCGCTTCAGAAAGATTGGCTGCCTTAAATATGTTGATGCTTTTTCCATTAAGTGAAAAATGCTGCAGCGTATCAAAAAGCGCTGCGTGGATTTTGTTGTTGTCGCTTACTACAATAATGTTGTAGTACGAATCTGTTGATCGGTGAAACGATCCTGAATACAAAAAATCCGAAACTTGATAATTACCTCTTGTACCTTGATTTGAATTCACTTTACTATGCGTTTTTCTCGATTATAGGACAAAAGCCAAATAGCAAAGACCATACCCTTTGAATTAAGTAGTTGATAAATAATACATAATGATTAACAAAGGGAGGCTGATGAAAACATTTTCTTCGAATATGGATACATGATGTTCTGATAGCAGATATAAAACCTTCTATATCGTCTAATTAAGGTATTACACTACTTGAATTGGTGCAGAAATCTCAGGTAATTTCCTATTAAGTCATCTTATAATATGCTAATCCGCTATGATACCACTAAACACTTTATGCGAAATCTGCGGGAAAAATACCTTGAAAGGTTTTATCCGGTAGATAAGCGGATAATCAATCTAATAATTTTCAGGAAATAAAAATTGAAACGACTAAAAAAGTGTTGTTTGCTTATGTTAATCCAAACCCCGGTTTAAAAACCTGTTAAACGGGTAAAGAGAGCTATATACAGAAATTGCATGTTTAATAAACTGATCCTGGTTCAAAACAGCCGCATCGAATGAATTGACCACCGTATATGACTTGTATTTTAACAAATCGATTTCTGGAAAATCAGCAGGAAATCCTTGCGGTGGACGGGATAGTTTTTCACCATAAAACTCCTCAAAATGTTTTTTAAATTCCGGGTTTTCGATGATCGACTTAAATTCGTCGATGTTATACATAATTTCATGCCTGAGTTTTTTTAAAACATCGCCGGGCGGCATATGCACTCCACCTGCCAGAAATGACCCACCTGGTTCGAGGTGAAGATAATATCCGGCGTGCATACCTTTGCGGCCACCTTGCGCAATATAGGCACCCATGTTGGTTTTGTAAGGTGATTTATCTTTCGAAAAACGAACATCTCTGTAAATCCTGAACATACACTCTTTAGCAGTGGGTGTGCCGATAGAAGGATCTATTTTTTGTATTTCCGGGATCAACCGGTTCAGCAGATCTTCAAACGTTTTTCGCGCCGATTCGTATTTTTTCTTATTGGCTGTAAACCATTCCCGGTTGTTGTTTGCTTTCAGGTCTTTTAAAAAACTGAGGATTTTTTCCATGTTTTTAACTTTTGACATTAAACAGCAGAAATTTAGAACGGTTCAAAATTACTTTTTTTGTATATTTGGTGATCATGAAAAAGAACCTGATTATATGGCTGCTGCTGCCATGGCTGACATTTCTGACTTACGATTTATCGTCTCAATCGCTATATCGGGCTGTAACCGGAAGTCGTTCAGTGGCGCTGGGAAATTCCGGCGTGGCTCTCAACGATTCATGGGCATTGTTCAACAACCAGGCTGGCATTGTTGCATCCGACGGTATGATGGCTATGGCAGACTGGCAAAATCGATTTCTGGTTAATGGACTATCACAAAATAGTGTTGGTCTTCTTTTTCCGGTTGGATCCGGTACTTTGGGAACGGGGCTTCAATATTTCGGTTACGAATTATACAATGAAAGTAAGTTGGGGATAGCTTACGCTAAACGATTGGGCGAAAATAGTTCGGCTGGTCTGCAACTTGATTATTTTAACAGACACATAGCCGAAGGTTATGGAAATGCCGGTGCGATTACTTTCGAAATCGGATTTATTTCAAAACTGAATGATGTGCTTACAGTAGGCGTTCATGTTTTTAATCCGATACAGGCTAAATATTCAGGATCAACGGATGAGAAAATCCCTTCTGTGTTTGTGGTAGGTTTGGTTTACAAAATCGACGAATCATTGCTTATTACAGCAGAAACAGAAAAAAACATGAATTTCAAACCGCTGATACGCACAGGGTTTGAGTACGAAGTGGTTGAGAAAGTAGCAGTGCGCATCGGGTTTTCGACACAACCTGCCCGAACCGGCTCTGAAAGTTTTTCCGCAGCAAATATGTATACTTTCGGATTTGGTTATCAACTCGACCGTTTAATTGTCAATATTGCTGCATCTGTACACCAGGTGCTGGGCTGGTCACCCGGAGTTTCACTAAGCTATGCGTTTACCCGTAAGTAATTTGTAAATGAAGGGTCTACCCAAATATGTAACGGTATGTTTATTTTGCAGTGTTCAGTTTTTCTTGCATGTAAATGCGCAGGATACCGCCTTTATGAATCGGTTAACAGAACAGGATCTGCGGGACCGTATAGAAGTGATTGCCGGAGAAACTGATGCAGAGCTCGACTTTTCAGAATTGATCGAAAATCTTCGTTATTATCAGGAAAATCCGCTTAACCTCAATACCGCTAATTACGACGATCTCATCAAGATCATTTTTCTGAATGATATGCAAGTATTCAATATCCTTGCCTACAGGGAGTCATTTGGTGCATTCTCAACCCTTTATGAATTGTCAGCCATCGATGGATTGGATGAGGCTACCATACGTAATATATTACCCTTTGTTGAAATTGGCACAGTGGCAAAAACCAGCCGGATTTCAATTCTTAAACTGATAAAAAAAGGGAAACATCAGGTGATAGGACGATATCAGCAAATTTTGCAGGAAAAACACGGTTACGCTTCTCTGCCTGATTCGGTTTGGCATTCAAGACCAGGTTCTCACTACCTGGGAACCCCTGAAAAGATCTATACCCGCTATGGGTTTAATGCCTATAATAAACTCCGAATTGGTTTCACAGCTGAAAAAGACCCGGGCGAACCTTTGTTTAACAATATCAATAATGATTCTATCCGATCCCTCATTGGCAAACCGGTCAAGAAGAACTTTGACTTTTTGTCTTATCATATGGGATTATATGATTGGGGTTTTGTAAAAGCTTTAACTATAGGCGATTATCAATTGCGTTTTGGTCAGGGTTTGACAATGTGGAGTGGACTGGCATTTGGAAAATCGTCTGCGATTAATGATACTAAAAAAAGTCCTCAGGGTATAAGCCCATACACCTCTTCGGATGAAAACCGGTTTTTCAGGGGTGCGGCAACTACTTTACGCATTGAGAGATTGGATTTTACGGCATTTTATTCCAGCAATCGAATTGATGGCACTCAGGATGGAAGTGATTCATTATCCCGGGATGAATTTTATATTTCCTCTTTACAGGAATCAGGTTTGCACCGTACGTTTTCGGAATATGCCAAAAAAGATGAAGTTGTCATGGTTGTTTATGGTGGCAACATCGGTTACAGAGGTAAACAATTTTCAATTGGTGTAACAGGGTTCAAAACAAAATTTGAAAATCAGGTTGATCTGTCAGGTGAATTGTATAACCGGTTCTATTTCTCTGGTAAAGAGAATCTGAACGGCGGATTTGACTACAGGTATTTACTCGGAAAATATAACCTTTTCGGTGAAGTTTCATACAGCAAAAACGGGGGCTATGCAGTTTTGCAAGGTTTTTCGGCCAACCTGCATACCCGGTTGTTTATCACTTTGCTCTATAGAAATTACAGGAAAGATTATGTAAACTTTTTCAGCAATCCATTTGCCGAAAGCAACACTTTTAATGAAGAAGGTTTATATGCTGGTATCAAATACAGCCTGGCACCCGGTTGGAGTTTATCTGCTTATGCTGACCATTTTTATTATCCCTGGTTGAGATATTATACCGATAAACCTTCTCACGGCTCAGACTATATGGTGCAGGCTGATCATATACCGGCAAAAAACCTGAGCATGTATTTCAGAATTAAGTTGAAGCAAACACCTGTTAATAATACAAAGTTGGAGGCATTTACGGCTCCGGTTGTCTTTACAAGAAAACAAAGCGTTAGATATGTGGTTGGTTACGAAGTGCTTCCGGGTTTCTTTATGAAAGATCGAATTGAATTTTTAACTTATCGTGAAGATAACGATTACCGGGGAACCGGGTTTTTAATGAGTCACGATATCAACTGGCAGTTGCCGGAGAACAAAGTTGCATTTTATTTCAGATTTGCATTGTTCGACACCGATTCATACGACGAACGGATCTATGCATATGAAAGCGACATGTTGTACGCTTTTTCAGTACCTGCATATTATTATCGCGGAAGCAAGATATATTTGATGTTACGATACAAACCATTGTCGTACTTAACTATTTGGGCACGGTTTTCTCACATCTGGTTAACCGATAGAAATAATTTCGGGTCGGGAAATGAAATGATCGATGGAAATAAAAAATCAGAAATGAAGGTACAGGTAATGTTTAAGCTTTGATCTTTTTGCCTTCGCTTCATCGTTTATTTTTCCGTTTTTTCTTATCTTTCAGCCTTGTGTTCTTTGCCTCTGTGCGGGCTTGTTTGGTGTCGGGTCTTGAAATTTCTACCTTTAGATTTACGCCATCGAATTCAGCTTTCTTAAAAGCTTTTAGAATATCTTTTTCAAATTGCTGATCAATCTCAAAAAAGGTAAATTTTTTCATGATATCAATTTTCCCGATAGCAAGATCACGCCGTTTTGTATAGTCGTTGATCAAACCGATCATGCGAGGAGGGGTAAGTTTGTTTTTTGTCCCGATATTGATAAAAAACCGGGTGAAAGTTTTCGCAGGCTTTATCTCTTTTTCCTTTCTCTTTGCGGATTGTTTCTCCTCTTTCACGTTGAGATCAGGCGCATTTTTGTAATAATCGAGGAAACGGTTAAATTCCACCGAAACAAATCTTTTGATCAGGTCTTCGCGGCTCAGCCAGTCTAGTTTTTTATATATCACATCCATATACGGGCTGATCTGTGATTCATCCACATCGGTGTGCTCCATTCGGTCAACCAGGTTAAACAATTGTTTTTCACAGATCTCAGGTCCTGTCGGAACCGGTCTTTTTTCGAATGGTTTGCCGGTTAATCGCTCAAGGTTTCTGATTTTGTTAATCTCACGAGTGTGGATAATCGTAATTGAAATGCCGCTTTTCCCTGCTCTTCCGGTACGTCCGCTTCGGTGGATATAGACTTCAGGTTCATCGGGCAGGTTGTAATTGATCACGTGCGTGAGATCGCTCACATCGATACCTCTCGCAGCCACATCGGTTGCAACCAGCATTTGCAGCAAGCCGTTCCTGAAACCCTTCATCACATATTCGCGTTGCGCCTGCGAAAGATCACCATGCAGGGCATCGGCATTGTAACCGTCATTTTTAAGTTTGTCGGCTACTTCGCGGGTCTCCTGACGGGTTCTGCAAAAAACAATCCCATAAATGGATGGGTTAATATCTGCGATTCTTTTAAGTGCCTCATATCGATCGCGGGCATGCACCATATAAAACTGATGTTTTACGTTGCCGGCCACGGCATTTTTTTCACCGGATGTAATTTCCACCGGATCATGCATGTATTTTTTTGCAATTTTCAGAACCTCGTTGGGCATGGTTGCCGAAAAAAGCAAGGTCCGTTTGTTGTCAGGAACGGTATCCAGAATGGCATCCAAGTCTTCTTTAAAACCCATATTGAGCATTTCATCTGCCTCATCCAGAACAACCCACTGAATCTGGTCTGTTTTCAATATTTTCCGGCGGATCATATCGAGCACTCGTCCGGGTGTTCCGGCTACCATGTGCGGTTTATTTTTTAACGCTTTGATCTGTGCCGGCACATCCGAACCACCGTAGATGGCAGCCACTTTTAAATCGGGAAGATGTTTTGCATAAGATTCAAGGTCCTTGTGAATTTGCAGGCACAATTCACGTGTTGGACTCAATACCAGAGCCTGCAGGTGATTTGATTCCAGGTCGAGCTGTTGTTCAATCGGTAAACCGAATGCGGCGGTTTTGCCGGTTCCGGTTTGTGCAAGGGCTACAACATCGTCGTTTGTGCCAAGCACCATCGGAATGGTTTCCTGTTGAATAGGCGTGGGGTTCACAAACCCCAATTCATCCACGGCTTTTGTTAATTCAGGGATCAAACCCAATGATTCAAATGGATTCATTAAATAATTTGTTTTATGCTTCGGGAAAACCTTCGAAAATCCGGAAGTAAATTATGCGGCAAATGTAGTCTTTATATTTTGGATGAACTGATAAAAATTAGTTTGCATGAACCGGAGCAGAAAAATGGTTGGATATCAGCATATCAGAATTCATATTTATCTGTTATTCATGAAGTTTTATCCACTCTACCATGTCTTCATCATCAGTAATTTTGATGACCAGGGTTTTTGATTTCAGCGTCCATGAGCCAAGTTTGGTTTTTGAGATCGTGTAATAAAGATAGTTTTCGTTTACGCGGTCGGGTTCTCCAAGCATATCGATCACCTGTTGCTTTGTTAACGTTCTTATCGAATCGCTGTAAAGGACTTCATTCAACATTTGATCCCTGAACGAATATTTGCCATTTTCTTTGGTTTTCCACTTCGTTTGCTCAAAATGAGCAGCGCTATCAGAATTCACTTTACCAGCGGAAGAACTATGATTGTCGGATGAGTTGCATGCAATGATTGCGAACATCATAACTACAACCGGTATAGTTTGAAAGGTTGTCGTAAAAGCTCTCATACCATCATATAACCATTTGCAGAAATAAAAGGTTGTAAGCTCAATGAAAAAGAGAAAAGTTATTTTATCAACTACTAGGGAGGATCATAAAAAAATCCCCCGCCAAGCGACGGGGGACCTGAAATTTAATCTGTTTCTCTCTCCAGAAACTTGATTTTTTCAGTTAGTACTTCTATTTCGGTTTTCACCTTTTCAATTTTTTTCTCAAACTCCTCTTTCAGTAAATCTGCTTTTTTGGATGAAGCAAGGAAACCCATATTGTTTTCCCAAAGTTTGATATCGTCTTCAAGTTGTTTGCGTTTGCCAATGAGGAAGTTGCGTTCGTTATGTATGATACGTCCCGAATTTGGCCTATCTTTCAAATTTTCGATCCTTTGTTTGTAATTAACCGTTTGCATTTCTGCCTTATTGATGTTCAGCTTATCAAGTTGCTTATTGATTGCATTTCTGAATGCCGACTGAACGCGGTCTTTTTCTTTAAACGGAACATGCCCGATATCGGTCCATTGCCTTTGAAAATCTTTGAGAAGTTCAAGGTTTTTGCTTTTATCGCTTCCAAATTCGAAAGCTTCAACCTGCGTAATCAGATCTTCTTTTTTCTTCAGGTTTTCGGCTTCATGTGTTTTTATGTTTGCAAAAAACGCAGATTTGCTATTAAAAAACTCATCACACGCGGCCCTGAATCTTTTCCAGATTTTATCGGAGTGGCGTTTCGGAACCGGTCCAATTTGTTTCCATTCCTTTTGCAGGTTAATGAGATCCTGAGTTGTGTTTCGCCAGTCGGTGCTTGTTTTAAGGGCTTCAGCCTGTGAACAAAGGTCGAGTTTCATGTTGTAGTTGTTCATCTGCTCTTCCTTGATCCCCTGGAAAAACTCCTTTTTCCCCGCAAAGAAAGTGTCGAGTGAAGTCTTAAAGCGATCCCAGATTTCATCATTGTTTACCCTGGGAGCCGGACCAATTGTTTTCCAGACTTTAAGCAGTTCGCTGATTTTATCAGTATTTTCCTGCCAGTCTTTGATTGTAAGATTTTCAAAAGAAAGGATCTCTTCTGCTTTTTCGCAAAGAGCTGTTTTTGCCAGCAGGTTATTTTTCTGGTCTTCTTTTATCTTGTTATAATGTTCGCGGCGGCGCTGATTGATCTTGTCGGTGGCATCTTTAAACCTGTCCCAAATTTCATCTTTTTTATCGGCCGGCACAGGTCCTGTTTCTTTCCACTGCCTGTGAAGATCCTGCAGCTTTTTAAAGGATTTGATAATGGAGGTTTCCAGCAACAGTTCTTCAGCGGATTCACAAAGCTCTATTTTCGTTTCGAGGTTTTTCTTTAGGTCAAGGTCACGAAGTTCTTTGTTGATCTTAACCTTGTCAAAGAATTTTTCCACATAAAAATGGTAGCTCTGCCACAGGTTATTCACTTCCGATTTCGGAACCATACCCGCTTCTTTCCATTTTTCCTGTAAGGTGCGGAATTCATCGTAGGTTGTTTTAAGTGATTCCTCTGATTCAATCAAAGCTTTCAGTTCCTCAAGGATGAGCTTTTTGGTTTCCAGGTTTTTTTGTTTGAGTTCTTCCTGATGCTCCATCCATTTGCTTTTCTTATCCTTATAGATGGAGAAAGCTGCATTGAAGCGAACTTCAGTGTCGTCCTGCGGTGCTTCATATGATTCTTCTTCACCACCTTCTTGCAGATAGGACTCAAACCGTTTTTCCTGTTCTTCTTTATTCAATTTCAGAAAAGCTACCTTGATGAGTGCCACTTTGTTTTTTATGGCATCAACTTCGCCTTCCTGAACTGTTTGTTCGAGCAGGTCAACCAACTCTTTTCTTGAAAACTGGTTGTAATCTACCCTAGTAGTATCATCATCCTCATCTTCACTTTCGTCGTCATCCTCATCATCCTCGTCGTCATCTTCGTGATCGAGGTCTTTTGAGGTCGAGTCAGAAACATTTGATCCAGGTGTTTCTACTTCAGTAAGTTCGCTTTGATCAGCCTCAGCAGTTTCATCGGAGGGTTTGGGTTGTTCTGGCTCAGCTGCCGCTTCAATTGCAATTTCTTTTTCTTCCGTCTGAACAGGTTGATCTTCATTCGGAATTTCCTGCTTTTCGTCAGTTTTTTCTTCCTCTGAAGTCTTTAAATCAATCTCAACGGTTTCAGATTCCGACTGTTCGGGTTGTTCAACCGTTAACTCTGTTTTGACTTCTTCTTCAGGGATCTTCGCAGGGGCAGAATTGATTTCAACTTCTGCTGTCTGATCAATGGAAGGCTTTTTTTCAATGTTGGCTTTCAGTTCTGCCTTTTCCTCTTGTTTTACATCTTCCTCAGAAGCCTCTTTCGCTTCATCTTGTTTGTCTTTGATCTCCTCCTGTTTGTTTTCCTCATTCACAGGTTTGATTTCATCCGGGATTTCTGTGTTGCCGGTTTGAAGTTTGTTTTCGTTCATTTCTATATAAAGATTAATTCGCTACAGAATTAGACATCAGCACAATGGCTGTACGTACATCAGATAAATTTACATCGATTCCAAAGGGCTGCAAAAGTATAAATTATTTCTGTTAATGTGTGTTATTCAGCACCTTTTTACAATTTACATTCTATATTTTGACAATAATTTAAACAAATGATAATATTGGTTTATTCAAAAGGTCTTTTGTTAAATATATAATACCCGATGTTGATATTGAAATAATAGGGATCTTCAGCATTTTCGTAATAATCCAATCCGGCAGTTATGGGGCCGAAAGGAGCATGGAAAACAAATCTTCCGGAAGTTATAAAATATCGTTTGTCGAATTCTTTGCCCAATTCTGCTTCATTGGATTCTGTTTTCCTGATTTCTTTGAACGGTTGAAATGCATAACCTTCAACACGGAGATCGAGGTTATTGATGATCGGAACGACCAGTTTCAATCCGAAACCGGCGAAATTATGAGCACGAAGATTGGGAAGAAATATGGTTTTTGATTCGGGAAGTGGTTCAAAAGCCGGTGCTGATAAAATCGTGGATGTATAATTTGAAAATACCGATTTCCGGCTTAAGGCAGCCTCTGAGTAAACCCCGAGTGTAACCCTTTCCGAAAGAGGGAAATAACCATCGTATTTTAATCTGATCTGCAACCATTTGTGATATTTTGTTGATTGCATGGTATCGAATGAAGTTGATCCGGGAATATTTTTCTCATCTCCTGCAATATAACGGCCGCACAGATGTAGTCGGTAACCTCTGGATGCATATTGTTTCCGGTTTTGTGTATTGACATCAAGCACTATACCCGGACTTACGAAATCAAAAAATGTAACATCTGCAGTGTCAAGTCTGCTGAATTGATTGGTTTGATAGTATTCATCTTTTTTTCGTCCTGCCTGGAACTGTGCAGATATTTTTCCGGCCTTGCTGATGGGAGCTCCGGCAGAAAATGACCAGAAATTATCTTGTTGTATCAAGAAGCCGGGATCTTCATCTTCAAAAAAATAGGTGTCAGTCCTGAAATAATTCCAACCGTTGAGGGTATAAGATAATTCAAGGGCCAGCGGAATGTTAAACGGAACATCCAATCGTGCATTTATGTGACCGGAATTGTGAAACCTCCCCAGGTAGGCATTCCCGAGCAGTGCAAGTGTATTTTTCCGCCACCGGTTGTATTTTAGTTGAAAAAATATTTCGTTGATCGCTCTCGACGAAACAAGTCCCCCGAGTTCAGCTTCAAGAAGGTTGCTTTTTGTAATGTCGTAAATCACGTTGTATCCTTTTACTGCCGGATCATAGATCAACCAGGGCTGGATCGATTCAATTTGTTCTTCAGCCAGCAATCTGAAATACTGGTCTTTGATTTCCTGTAATATTTCCTCATTGCTGAAAGGATTATTACTAAGTTTTTCAAGAAATTTTTCCTTTTTGATCAGGCGACGTAAATACGACTCTTGTCGGAGGGTTATTCCGGTAAACCGGATGTCATTTATTTCGGGTTTGGGAATTTTTTTTCGGAATGCATTTCGTTTGGCAGTTATATCTTCGTCTGTTGTTCGCCTGTTAACAAGCTCCTTAATACGAACGATGTCTTTTTTTGTGGCAACATAACCACTATCGATAAACACCTTCGTATTTGAAAAATCTGTAATATTTACTGACCAGAGCTGAGGTTCGATCAAAATTCCGCTATCCGGATCAACCTGGTATACCGTATTTGACATCAACATGCTTTGTATTTGGGAGATGATGTCATTTTCGTCGGGCGGCCCATAGTTTGAAGCCGCTTTAACCCCGATGATCACATCCGGATGAAATTCAGATTTAAGGGCATCCACCGGAAAATTATTGTACATACCCCCATCAAACATCAGCTTACCGTTTATACGAACGGGTTTGAAGTAAAACGGAAATGTCATTGACGCTCGAATAGCCTTACCCACTTGTCCGCTTTTAAGCACTACTGCCTGGTTGCTGGCAATATCAGAAGCAATACAGCGAAAAGGTACCAGCAAACTATCAAAATTATTTCCAGCTGCGGCGCTAACACCAGAGAACAATTCCATAAAACCGAAATCCATTTCATAGGGTGAAACGATGTTGGTAGGCAGTTGGGCCCTTAGTAAAGAATCGTAAGTGATTTTAAAAATCTGCCACGATGCTGTTGGATTGATCTGCCTGAAATAATAGTAATAATTTGGGTTGAAACGACCTGATAGCCATGATAACAAATCCTCCGAGGTCATCATTTGTTCGATCTCTTCAGGAGTGTATCCGCTGGCATATAATCCACCGATGATAGCTCCCATACTTGTTCCCACAATGTAATCTATCGGAATATGCTCTTCTTCCAGGGCTTTCAGGACACCGATATGGGTCACTCCCCTCGGTCCGCCTCCGCTTAAAACAAGACCAACCTTCTGGGGAAAAGCCTCAGAAAGAATGATAAAAAATGATAATATACAAACCAGTTTTTTCAATCGGTCCGATCGGTTGATGCTTCAGTTATTTAAAATCCCGTTCACGGAACAATATTTCGTTTTCGGGATGATTCCAGCAAAGGTAGAATAAACAGGGAGAAATTGGATAAAGTTACATTAAATCTTTCTTAAACAGCTTCCAGTGCCTGATCCAGATCGGCAATAATATCTTCTGCCTCCTCGATACCTACGGAAAGCCTGACCAGTCCGTCGCTGATACCGGCTTTGTCTTTGGCCTCTTTCGAAAGCTTTGAATGGGTCATAGAAGCCGGATGTTGGATCAGGGTTTCGATACCGCCCAAAGATACAGCCAGCAGCGCCAATTGAACGTTGTTCATCATGGTTTTACCTGCCTCAAAACCGCCTTTCAATCCAAAACTGATCATTGCTCCTGAACCCCTCATTTGTGTTTTAGCCAATTCGAATTGAGGGTGGGAGGGAAGGCCGGGATACAATACCCATTCAACTTTGTGATGTTGCTCCAGAAACTCGGCAACCTTTTGTGAATTGGCCTGTGCGCGATCGATCCTGATGGCAAGTGTTTTTAAACCTCTTCTGGTAAGAAAGGCCTGGTGTGGATCCATGTTACAGCCAACATTCATCATCACACCACGCAACATTTTGTAATGCTCCTCGGTTTTAGCCACAATCATACCGGCAACAATGTCAGCATGGCCGTTGATGAACTTGGTCATGCTGTGCAAAACGACATCAGCGCCCAAATCGAGTGGATTTTGCAAATAAGGACTGCAGAAAGTGTTGTCGACACATACGGGAATATTATGAGCATGAGCAATTTCACAAACTGCTTGTATGTCGGTAATCCCAATGGTTGGATTGGCAGGTGTTTCGAGAAAGATCAATTTGGTGTTGGGTCTGATGGCATTTTTAACTTCCTCAATCCTGGTTGCGTTCACAAAAGTTGACTCTACCTTAAATTTGGGATAGAGAGACTCCATAATGGCACGAGAAGGACCATACAGCGCTTCATGCCCGATGAAATGGCTCCCTGCCTCCAGAAAACCCAGATAAACGGTATTGACGGCTGCCATACCCGAAGAAGTTGCAATTCCCCCAAATCCGTTTTCCAGTTCAGCTACGGTTTTTTCAAGGTCGATAATGGTTGGATTTCCCAACCTTGTATAAATAAATCCATCACTTTCTCCGGAAAAACATTTGGCTCCGTGATCAGCATTTTCAAACGAAAAAGTTGATGTTTGATAAATCGGTGTAATTGCACTGTGCAATTTGTCATGGAATTCGCCACCATGAACAAGTTTCGAATTAAATCCTTTGTGTTTTGTGTCCATTTTTATACGTATCTGAATTTAAGTTTTTTCCACTCACTGAACCGTTTGATCCCCGGAAGGTATCGCTTTTGTTACGGAGGCCGACAAATGTATGCAGATATTTCGGATATTAAAAATTTTTGACTGTAATTTAGGGTGTGGATTTCCTACCGAACCTTCAATACGGATGTTAAAAACATTTAACCGGAGTAGCTGTTTTATAAATAATCCTTCATTTTGGTTACTTTTGCGCTAAAATCATTGATCATTCATGGGAAAAAGCATATCACATCCGAAGGCTTATATCGAGGAAGTTTTAAGGGATTACAGAATCGCAAATGAAAGCCGGCAGGTTAGTTTGCTGGGCCGTAAGGAAGTGCTTACCGGCAAAGCCAAGTTTGGAATTTTTGGCGATGGTAAGGAAATTCCTCAGTTGGCCATGGCAAAGGTTTTTCAGAAAGGCGACTGGCGGGCCGGATATTACCGTGATCAAACTTTTATGTTTGCCGCCGGGTTGATGACACTCGAGGAGTTTTTTGCTCAGCTATACGGCGATACCGATGACCATTTTAATCCGCAAACTGCCGGTCGGCTCATGAACAATCATTTTACTACCAAAACCCTTGATGAAAATGGAAATTGGCTCAAACTGAGTGAACGGAAAAACTCTTCTGCTGATATTTCACCCACCGCGGGACACATGCCCAGGTTACTCGGGTTGGCACTTGCTTCTAAGTATTTCAGACATGAAACAGCCACCCAACAGTATAATAAAGACAATTATTTTTCAGTAAACGGAAATGAAGTCGCTTTCGGGACCATCGGAGATTCTTCAACTTCTGAAGGACATTTTTTTGAAACACTCAATGCTGCCGGTGTTTTGAAGGTTCCGCTCGCAATGTCGGTGTGGGATGATGGATACGGTATCTCTGTTCCAAAGGATTTTCAAACCATCAAAAACAGTATTTCTGAGGCATTGATGGGATTTAAGAAAGATGGTAAATCCGGTGGGTTTTATATTTACAAAAGTAAAGGCTGGGATTATGAAGAACTTTGTAAAATATATGAAGAAGGTGTTTCACGTTGCCGGAAAGAACACATGCCGGTTTTGTTTCATATAACCGAACTTACACAACCGCAGGGTCATTCAACTTCAGGTTCGCACGAACGATACAAAACAAAGGAACGCCTGGAATGGGAAGCCGAATTTGATGGTATTAAAAAGATGCGTGAATGGATACTGGATAAAAAAATTGCTTCTCCGGTTGAACTTGATAAAATTGAAGAAGAGGCTGCCCAAAGGGCCAGGGAAGCGAGAAAGAGTGCTTGGGACAATTATATGGGTCCTTTGAAACAAAAGCGAAAAGATTTTATCAATCTGGTTGATATTTCAACCTGCAATTGTGCCAAAACCGACAAAATTGATGCGATCAAGAAGGAATTGAAAATGGTATCGGAGCCCATTCGCAAAGATATCATGGCCTCGGCCCGGAAAATTCTAAGGCTGATCTGCAATCAATGCAGCAATCCGGCCAATTCATTAAAAGAAAATGTAACAAACTGGTTGAATAAGGAAATGGCGGATGGTTATGATAGCTATAGCCGCTATTTATACACTGAATCGGAACGATCAGCCTTGAAAATTCAGGAGGTGAAGCCGGTGATCAGCAAAGATTCTCCCTATGTTCCGGGTAGGGTTATTTTGAGGGATAACTTCGATTATATTTTTAATCATTATCCTGAAGCTGTGGCATTTGGCGAAGATGTTGGGAAAATTGGAGGCGTAAATCAAACCTATGAAGGGTTACAAAATAAATATGGAGAATTAAGGATTGCAGATACCGGAATACGTGAGGCCAGTATTATCGGGCAGGGCATTGGTATGGCGATGCGGGGATTACGTCCGATTGCAGAGATTCAATATTTCGATTATCTTTTATATGCGCTGCAGGTGATGAGCGATGATCTTGCTACGTTGCAGTACCGGACCAAGGGAGGACAGAAAGCGCCTCTTATCATCAGTACCCGCGGACACCGGTTGGAAGGAATATGGCATGCGGGATCTCCTTTGAGTATGGTGATCAATTCAATCAGGGGTGTTTATGTTTGTGTGCCCAGGGATATGACTCAGGCAGCGGGATTTTACAATACCTTTATGAAATCGGATGACCCTGCACTTATCATCGAACCTTTAAACGGTTACCGGTTGAAAGAACGCATGCCCGACAATATAGGTGAATATAACACTCCGGTTGGCCGGTGTGAAGTGCTCGAAGAAGGATTTGATGTAACCATAGTTACGTATGGCTCCTGTGTGAAAATTGCCGAAGATGCTGTGAAACAGCTTCGGGAGTTTTCAATTTCATGCGAGTTGATCGACGTGCAAACCTTGCTTCCGTTCGACCTGGACCATACCATTCTGAAGTCGCTCAAAAAGACTAACAAAATTGTATTCTTCGATGAAGATGTACCGGGTGGTGCTACAGCTTATATGATGCAAAAAGTGCTGGAAGACCAGAAAGGATATTTTTACCTGGATGCTAAACCCAAAACAATAACGGCACGTGAGCACAGAGCTGCCTACAGCACGGATGGTGATTATTTTTCAAATCCCAATGCAGAGGATGTTTTTGATGCAGTGTATAACATGATGCACGAATACAATCCCTATAAATATCCCAAGATATTTCTGAATCAATAACCGGAAAGGTTGTGAAGTTTTCTACAAGTAAAGAAACCTGGCTCCTTTTGTTTATAATCCTTGCCGGATCTGTTCTGCGCTTTTATCATTTCAGAGAGTTACCACTTACATTTGATGAATTCAGTGCTTTATCGCGCACTGTTTATGATAATTTTAACGATCTGATCAGGCTGGGTGTGGTTGAATCCGATACCCATCCGGCAGGTGTACAGGTGTTTATGTACTATTGGGTAATGGTTTTCGGAGATGGATCGATGATCATTAAACTTCCGTTTATGCTGGCAGGGCTTGCATCCATATATTTTGCATTCCTGATTTCACGTAAATGGTTCAACGGCACTGTGGGGATTATTGTAGCCATGTTTATGGCATTTTTGCAGTACCCGATTTACCTCACACAAATGGCCAGGCCCTATGCTTCTGGATTGTTTTTGTCCGTTCTCCTTGTTTGGTTTTGGTCAAATGCATTTGTAAGAACAAACAGCATCAGACCCGCCTATGTGGTTGGTTTTGTAGTTAGTGCAGCATTATGTGCCTACAACCATTATTTCACACTGTTTTTTGCAGGGGTTGTTTCAGCTTCAGGATTGTTTGTTGTAAAGAGGAAAATGATGCTACCTTACCTGCTCAGCCTGGGTGCTGCGGTATTGTTGTTCGTTCCACATCTCAGGATCTTTTTTATTCAATTGGGAAAAGGCGGTATTGAGTCATGGCTTGCCAAACCTGGTCCGGGTTTTTTTATTGAATACATCAGGTTTATTCTTCATTTTAATCCTGTTATGTACATTGTTACTGCCATTTTGTTTGCAACCGGGCTAATGGTTCGAACCCCTGAAGTCAAAAAGGGAAATATTTACAGGATGTTGATTTTGGCTTGGATCATCGTAACCTATGGCGTTGCCTATTTTTATTCGGTATATGTGAATGCAGTACTGCAATATTCGGTATTGCTGTTTACTTTTCCTTTTCTTATCATGCTGCTGTTTTCTTATATACGCAATATCCGGTTCCCTTTCAAGTTGTCGGCGGTTGTTGTATTTGGTGTTGTTTCTGTGCTAACACTTATTTACGGCAGGGAACATTATTCGATTTTCTATAATTCCGGTCAACGCGAAATTTTAAAAATCGCCGACGAAAAGTACCATAACTTTGGAAGCGATAGTTTGACAATATTGATCGATATGCCTCCAAATATAAATCAATATTATTTTGATAAGCTTTCGATAGATCCGGATCAATTTCAACATATTGATGAACTAGGTGGCTATAAAGGCCTTGTAAATTACCTTCAAAATCACCCAACCGAATACCTGCTTTTGGGATGGTACGACCAAAAACAAATTGGTTATTTCAGCCTGATTAAACAGTATTATCCATTTGTGCTGGAGAAGAAAAGCTGGTTTTTATGTGATTATTTCCTGTTGTCGAAACATCAACCTATTGGTGCTGATTATCAACCCGCAGAAAGAACAATTTATGAATTTGAAAAGAGTTTCACCAAAGACGGCGGTTTCACAAAATTTTCAGAAACGGATGATTACATTTCACTTTTTTCAGGGCAATACAGCGAAATTGTAAAAAACCAAACCAACAATCTTTATTTTTCTCTCGGAGTTTCGCTACCTGACCTGTCGAAAGATGTGCTTGTGGTAACAGAGTTCAGACAGGGTGAAACAATCGTTAACTGGCGTGCATCATCTTTTCTTGATTTTGTTGATGTAGCGGGCGAATCAACCATTATGCATGAAGGTGTAAAATTGATCGACCTCAAAACTGACCCCGATAATACCCTCGTAAAGATTTACATATGGAATAAAAATAAGGTTCCTTTTACACTCTATTCCTTCCATATGGAAATTCTCGAAGGCAATCCCAAAATATACGGTTTATATTACCCGTTTTAAACACCAAATTATTTTTATCAGCAAACTTTTTTTGTGATATTTGTATTGATTAAAATGACAAAACGGTGAACATATGCATACGATTGAACCGCACTATAACTGGCGTAATTTATACATAGCCTCAGAAGACCGACGTTCGCCTTTTTTTGGGAGGGAATACAGTGAGTTTGAGTTTTCAAATGCCATTTACGACCACTTTATACATCCGCAGTGGGATACCATCGGATCAGCCACATTATACATTAAGATATTGTATGTAAGTTATGAATCGGGATATGCCATCATCGAATTGATCGGCGAATGGAATGATTGCCTGTACAATGATATTATGTTTCTGAAAAGAGATATTATCGATGAACTAATCGGAAATGGTATAAACCAGTTTATTCTGATAGGTGAAAACGTGTTGAATTTTCATTCGGGTGATAACGATTATTACGAAGAATGGTTTGATGATATTGACGATGGTTGGATAGCGATGGTAAATTTCAGGGATCATGTAATTCAGGAAATACAAAGCAGTAGCATCGATTATTTTGTTGCCATGGGAGGATCCCTAAATGAAATTTTGTGGAGAAATCAAATGCCACAATACCTGTACGAAAAAGTTAACAATCTTATAATGAAAAGATTACCTGCGTAAGTTGTGATTCTGCCTTATTTTCCTTTATTTTGTACCCATTCAGGTTAGTTGTCATTTCAATGAAAAAGCATATCAATTTAACAGTCCATGGGAAAGTGCATGGAGTCGGATTCCGGTTTTCATGCATGGAAGCAGCCTATAAATACAAGGTAAAAGGGTTTGTGAAAAACAATTCAGATGGAACGGTTTATATTGAAGCTGAAGGCCAGGAGGATTATCTTGAGGATTTCAGAAAATGGTGCTATAAGGGTCCCGTTTGGGCCAGGGTGCACAAAGTAGAAGAATCCGAAGGAGCATGCAAAGATTATGAATCGTTTGAAATTGTTCGTTAATCATTGCTTGTCGAGGGTTTTACGGCTTTTATTATTTCCCTTTTGCCCCTCGGGCCCGGCAGTTTATAAATATTAAAACCGGCATTCAGCAGGTTTCGTTTAACCATTCCCCGGGATGAATAGGTTACCAAAATGCCGTTTGGTTTTGTCGCCTTGTATATGTTTTGAAATATCTTCTGACTCCAAACACCCGGTTGCACATCCGGTGAAAATGCATCAAAGTAAACCAAATCAAATTGCTTATCATTCAGTTTATGCTCCTCAACCGGCGAATCAACTTTAATCAAGGTGAAATTACCGGAAATGGCTGTTTGTTTATTAAACGGCGCAGCATGCAAAGCCATAAAAATTTCCTGAATTCCGGTTTCGGTGAATTGATGCGAATAGTTAAGTTTTGAGTAAATAGTTTCCGGAAGCGGAAATGGTTCGAGTGCATAATAGCATATTCCTGTAGAATTATTGATAGCGTATAGGCACGAAAGTAAAGCATTCAGGCCGGTACCAAACCCAACCTCAAGAATGCAAATAGTTTGTTGAGTGGAAGTTATCTGTTTTAATCCCGTGTTGATGAATATATGTTCTGATTCTGATAAGGCACCAAACTTTGAATGATAAATATCCCCGATTTCGGGATTATATATTGTATGAGATCCATCTTCAGTAAGCAATATGGTTCGGTTATCATGCATCTGTTTCTCCGATTTCGTAAACGTTTTAGCGATCCAATCCGGATTTGTCTGACAGTATGTAATATGGATATAATTACTTTTATTATAAGCCTTTACAAGATTTGATTATCACTTCACATCGATCTATCCTAAAATAATTTCCGGACCTTTTACAAAACAAAATTACGATTCCGACGAAAAAAATCAGGGTATACACAGTTTTTATATGATGATAAATTGCTTAAGTGTGATGTAAATAACAATGAATCAATGCGATCCTTCATTTGGCATAAACCTTGAATAGACACCAGCGCAAATCAAGGTAAGTTAATTTTAAATCTAAAATTTAAATTCATGACAAAAAAGGAAAAAGTCGGTTTAGATCTAATTTATAGTCATGCAGGCAAACGTAGGGTGTATGAAACGTATCTAAAAACCAATCCTGAAATGGCCAAAAAATACCTGGAGTTTATTTCCAAAAATACGGCTGCTCAGTATATTAAATGGGATGGTGTTAAAAATAAATTTAAGGCCTAAAGCTGCTCATCTCCCTAATGCTACTTGTAAAACTGTAAGTGTAAACTAAGTATGGAATCAGAAAACAAATATGTTTTCTGATTTTCCATTTCAGGCCAGCTGTAAAGGAGCACTTTGTTGTCAGACCAAAGGTAAAGTTTACCTGATTCTTTATCAAAAAGAATATCCCGAATGGATATGTCTGCAAGGATATCCGTAAGGCTGTTTTGAATGATATTGTATTGCAACAATCCCTGCATGGTCCCTAACAACAGGCTATTCCCATCAATTTTTTCAGAAGCAGTTATTTTTTCAGTCAGTGAAGTTTTCTGGTATAAGTAATTGGTCTCTAACCTGTAATGATAAATGGAACCCAACTGATTATTACAGATGATCAATACATTATCGTTCCCGTAAGGATGAAAATTAATAACATCAAAGGTTGTCAGTATCCGTTGCTTTTCTATACCGGTGTTCCGGTAATAAACAGCCACGGAAGGCGTACCGGCATTCTTCTTTTGCATGTCTACCAGCAAATAATCATCAAAACTTATAATCTCTTCGGGTGATTCATTGTTTTCGATGAATGTTGTAAAACCGATATTCCCATTTGATGAAACACTTTGAATATAGTAGGAACGGTAGGTAAGATACAAATCGTTTTCATAATACAGGCAGTTCTCATTGTGGTATGGTTCCCAGGAATAGTCTTCGAATTGCCAGGTTTTATTATAGTTATCAAGATTATATGCCTTCAGGTTAAATTGTTGATTCCCCGCAATAAAAAGTTTATTTCCATCTGGATCCAAAGCACTGGCCGAAAAATCCCCTGCCACAGAAAACACCACCGGCATCAGTCCAAAATCGTCTTCAATTTGCACGTCCATCGAATATTGATCTTTTTCCGTTATCACAATCAGTCTTTTCTCTTTATCTGAAATTCCTGAAAAAATAACCTGACGGTATTCAGTTGAATATTTCGTTTCGTCTTCGGCTCGAACAACAATATAATAAATGCCGGGTTCAAGGTTATTTTCTCCCGTTTGAAAAAATGAATTGTACTGCCATGATCGTGTTTCAGGGAAAAAGAATAACGATGTTGCTGCCGGTATCTGGTCCACATTGTTCAAGCCTATCTTAACTGATTTGATTGATTCATCGTCTGTTACAGAAACGTCGATAAATAAACTGTCGGTATTTGAAAAGGAGGTGCCTGTCTTGGGCGATATCATAGAAATTACCGGAGCTGTACCTTCGGGTTCCTTTTCGCAACGGGTGAAAATCAACAAGATAAAGCCAGGAATCAGGAGAAAAAATTGTAATTTGTGAGACATTATAACACTTGTGTTGAGCAGTTCTAATCTGGTATTTTCAGCCGGATAAATTTACAACATATTCAAAAGTCGTATCTTTATCGACTTATAATGTGCCATTAAAATAAATCGAAAAAATACCGAAAATGTTGTATACCCTCAATTTTGAAAAGATACTTTTTCTTGATATTGAAACAGTTCCAATGGTAGAACATTACGATCTGCTACCTGAAAGATTCAGATTGTTATGGGATAAAAAATGTGAATTTCTTCGCAAGGACGAAGATGAAACACCCGATGTGCTTTTTAAAAGAGCAGGCATTTATGCCGAATTCGGAAAGATCATATGTATTTCCACCGGTTTTTTTGCAAAAGATCAGTTTCGGATCAAATCCTTTTATGGTGAAGATGAACTTGATTTATTGAAAGGATTTGCCGGACTCCTGGAAGGGTATTTTTGTAAACCGGGCTATATGCTATGCGCTCATAACGGTAAAGAATTCGACTATCCTTACATTGCCAGGCGCATGTTGATTAACGGTTTGAATTTACCATCTGTGATCAATATGGCTGGCAAAAAGCCCTGGGAAGTGCCCCATCTCGATACCCTTGAGCTATGGAAATTTGGCGATTATAAAAGTTATACTTCCCTCGATTTGTTAACCGCTGTTTTCGGTATTCCTACTCCTAAAGGGGATATTGATGGAAGTATGGTGGGCGAAGTGTTTTATAAAGAAAAAGATCTGGCCCGAATCGTGAAATATTGCGAAAGAGATACCCTCGCAGTTGCCCAGTTGTTGTGCAGCTATACAGGTAAGCCGCTGATAAAAGACGAACTGGTTACGATCGTATAATTCAATAGGTATGCGAATAGGAATTATCAGTGATATACACGAAGATGTAATCAGGTTGCAGGAAGCTTTGATGATGATCGACGAAAGGAAATGCGATGAAGTATATTGTCTGGGGGATATCATCGGCTTTAATTACCCTAATTTTGGGTTCTTTGATTCACGCAATGCTTCAGAATGTATCCGCCTGGTGAGCGAAAACTGTAAATATGTGGTTGCCGGAAATCATGATTTTTATAGCATTAGAAGATTGCCTCAGCACGATGCTGGTTTTCGTTACCCTTCAAACTGGTATGAACTTGATTATCGTGAGAAGAAAAAACTGGCCGGCGATCAGGTTTGGGTGATGGAAGAAGTAGAGTTCGATCCTCTGATAAGTTCATCTGAAAAGAATTATTTGGCAAATCTCCCTGAATATCTTTCCGTTGAGGTCGGTACATCTGCTGTTTTAATATCGCATTACCTGTATCCCGATCTACCCGGATTGCATGCACAGTTTTACCATAACTTCGGACCGGTTGAAGACCATTTGGAGTTTATCCGCTCCAGGTCCTGTTCTATCGGATTTTCTGGACATAAACACATCGAAGGTGCCATGTTGTTCATCGGGGGTAAAAGCAGGCATATTCCTTTCGGAGTAGTGCAATTGCAGGAACAGTTGCAATGGATTGTTGGACCCTGTATTGCAAATGGCAAAAAGCAAAATGGATGTATGGTTTATGATACAGTCAATAATATTTTGGAGATCATTCCCCTTGGTACACCGCCCCGAATGATGCAAACCGTTTACGTTTAAGGCCATAACAATGAAATCAACCCTATCATTGATGCTGTTTGTTTTGTTATCATTCATTTCAGGATGTTATATCGACAAGGAGTGTTTATGCACAGATATTTACGATCCGGTTTGTGGTGCCAATAATAAATCGTATGGCAACCCCTGTGAAGCCGAATGCGACAACGTTAAGTATATAAAAGGTGAATGCCCTGTTAGCGGTATTGGTCAAGTGGTTTTCAGTGGTGATTCAACATGTGGTTTTTTGATTAATATTCTCGGCCAATCTTATAAACCCGACACCATTTTACCGCAATTCAGGATTGAGGGACTCAATGTATCACTTTACTACCGCAGGTTAATGGATTTCGAAAGTTGTTTTTACCCTGTCGAAGAATTCCAGGTAATTCATATCCTTGAAATGGAAAAATTCATCAACAATTAGTTATGCAAAACAGAACAATAATTTTACTTATCCTGGGTGTTGCCGCATTATTTTTTCTTCCTTTTCTGGGAGGTGTTCATCTTTTTGATTGGGATGAGATCAATTTTGCAGAAATATCCCGTGAAATGATCGTTCTGGAAGATTACCTGCGTTTGCATATCAACTTCCAACCTTTTTGGGAAAAGCCGCCTTTATTTTTCTGGCTCCAGGTGCTCGCCATGAAAGCTTTTGGAATTGGGGAGTATGCGGCCAGACTTCCCAATGCAATTGCAGGAATGGTAAGCCTGGTTGTGTTGTTTTTGATAGGTAATAGATTATTTAACCGCCGTTTCGGACTGTTGTGGGCCCTTGCTTATTTTGGAAGCGTTTTGCCTCACCTTTATTTTAAATCCGGTATTATCGATCCCTGGTTCAATCTGTTTATCTTTCTCGGAATGTATTTCTTTATTTTGTTCTACTGGCGCAGAAAAGAAATAACGCAAGTAAAAGAACATAAGGGTTTGTTGCTTTTTCTGTCGGGAGTCTTTATCGGGCTGGCCATTCTCACCAAAGGTCCTGTCGGTTACCTGATCCCACTGCTGGCATGGGGTGTTTACTGGATCATGAAAAAATTCAGATTTTATGTTTCTATACCTCAATTTGTGATCCTTACGCTGGTTGCAATAGGTATAACTTTGTTTTGGTTTGGGCCGGAAACCATAAAAAACGGGACGTGGTTTGTCGAAACATTTACAACTTATCAGATCAGGCTGTTCAGTACACAGGATGCCGGACATGGTGGATTTCCCGGTTACCATTTTGTTGTTCTTCTGCTCGGATGTTTTCCCGCCTCCGTTTTTGCTATCAGGGGATTCTATAAAATGAAACCTGACATGGCCCATCAACAAAACTTCAGAACCTGGATGATCATATTATTTTGGGTGGTATTGATCCTTTTTACCATTGTACAATCTAAAATCGTTCATTATTCATCTCTTGCATATTTCCCGCTCACATTTTTGGCGGCTTTAACCCTCGACAGGTTAATTGATAAAAAGATCGCATTTGGTGTGGGTTTAAAAGCCGGGTTGTTTGTTATCGGATCACTTTATGGATTGATAACCCTGGTGCTTCCGTTCATCGGACGAAATATTGAAGCCATTAAACCTTTATTTTCGAATGATCCATTTGCTATGGCAAACCTTGAGGCACATGTAAACTGGACAGGATGGGAAGCTCTGCCAGGAGTTTTAATTTCCGGAACACTTATTTGGTTTGGTTATTTTGTTAAGAAAGATAAAATTGTCCGTGGGATCACTGTATTATTTGTTTCAACGGCTATTTTTGTCAACCTTACTTTGATTTTTTTCATTGCACGAATTGAAATGTATTCACAACATGCAGCAATTGAGTTTTGTGAAAACCTGCAGGGTAAGGATTGTTATGTAATTACAAGTGGATATAAGAGTTATGTACAGTATTTTTATCCCAGAATTCAACCTTATGAAAACAATAAATACACCGAAAAAAAATGGTTGCTAACCGGTGATATCGATAAGGAGGTTTACATCCTTACTAAAGTTCACCGGGCCCATGAATTGGACAAATACAAGGATATTGAGCGAATCGGTTCAAGAAACGGTTTTGTGTTTTTCAGGCGAAATCCACCCTCGCGGTAAATTTTTATTACATCTTAAAAAAAGCAATTCAAAAAAAAAGGCTGCACAAACAGGCAGCCTTTATAAAATGTGTTATAGTATGCACTAAGCCTGTGCCTTGGGTCCTCCAAAGTTAAGCGGTAGTGCTTCCGATTCAGAAACTTCAATTTCACCATGCAACCTCTCAAACTTCTGAATATTATCCTGAAGGGCTTTGAATAGTCGCTTGGCATGTTGGGGCGTAAGGATGATCCTTGACTTTACTTTGGCTTTAGGAATGCCCGGCATCATCTTGATAAAATCGACCACAAATTCAGAATGCGAATGCGTAATAATAGCCAGGTTACTATAAATTCCTTCTGCCATTTCATCACTCAGTTCAATATTTATCTGTTTTTTGTTATCTTGCTGTTCTGCCATGATATTCCAATTTTGATAATTCTACAATTAGTCAGTCTCGTCTTTAGCTGCCATTAGTGCTTCGTACTCTTCTTTCGAGCCAACGATCAGGTGTTCATACTCCCTCAAACCTGTACCGGCCGGTATCAGGTGTCCGACAATTACATTTTCTTTCAGACCGGCTAGGTCATCGGTTTTTGCATTGATGGATGCCTGTGTAAGAACTTTGGTAGTTTCCTGGAAGGAGGCTGCTGAAATCCAGCTATTGGTTTGCAGCGATGCTTTTGTGATACCCTGTAACACCTGTCTTGCAGTGGCGGGTTTAGCATCTCGTGACTCAATCAGCTTTTTATCTTTCCGGCGCAACTGCGAGTTTTCTTCTCTCAGTTTCCTGGCACTCACGATCATTCCGGCTTTATAAAGCTGGCTATCACCTGCATCGATGATCACTTTTTTGCTGAAGATCTCATCATTTTCATCCTGGAATTCGGTTTTATTAACCAATTCACCTTCAAGGAATTTTGTATCACCCGGATCGTCAACTTCAACTTTACGCATCATTTGACGAACGATGGTCTCGAAGTGTTTGTCGTTGATCTTCACACCCTGCAATCTGTATACCTCCTGAATTTCATTCACGATGTATTCCTGAACCTTCATAGGGCCTTTAATTGCAAGGATGTCGGATGGTGTCATTGCTCCTTCAGAAAGGGGTGTGCCTGCTTTCACGTAGTCATTTTCCTGCGCAAGGATCTGTTTTGAAGTAGGAATGAGATATTTTTTCTCTTCACCGGTTTTCGATGTAATGATCACCTCACGGTTACCCCGTTTCAGTTTTTTACCAAACGACACAATTCCGTCGATTTCAGCTACCTTGGCCGGGTCTGATGGATTTCTTGCTTCGAAAAGTTCGGTAACACGCGGCAAACCACCGGTGATATCGCCTGACTTACCAATGGCACGTGGTATCTTAACCAGTGAATCACCGGCTTTGATCTCCTTGCCTTCTTCAACCATGATGTGAGCGCCAACAGGAATGTCGTAAGCTCTCAACTCATTACCTTTTTTATCAGTTACTATGATCTGAGGATTGCTCGTTTTTTTCCTTGATTCAATAATTACTTTATCATGATATCCGGTTTGCTCGTCAGATTCTACACGGAAAGTTTCATTTTCAACGATATTCTCAAATTTGATCTTACCGTCAAATTCAGAAACGATAAGGGCATTATAAGGATCCCATTCAGCGATTATTTCGCCTTTTTTGATGGTACTTCCATCGGTGAAATAAAGTCTGGCACCATACGGAATGTTACTCGACATCAGGATAATACCTGTGTTTTTATCGACAATCCGCATCTCCGCCGAACGACCAATAACAATATCGAATTTCCTTCCTTCTGCATCCTGGTAAGTCACGTACCTTAATTCGTCAATCTCAATTTTACCATCGTACTTGGCTTCAATTTTTGAAAGGATTGCGATATTTGAAGCGGTACCCCCGACGTGGAATGTACGCAGAGTAAGCTGCGTTCCGGGCTCACCGATCGATTGCGCTGCAATAACACCAACGGCTTCACCTTTCTGAACCATTCGGCCGGTTGCAAGGTTACGTCCGTAGCAAAGCGAGCATACGCCCTGTTTTGATTCACAGGTAAGTACTGAACGGATTTCAACCTCTTCGATAGGCGAGTCTTCAATCTTACGGCAAATATTCTCTGTTAGCTCATGGCCTGCAGAGGCAATTAATTCGCCTGATTGCGGATGATAAATATCATGTAGTGATACACGTCCAAGAATACGATCATACAGCGTTTCAACCACTTCTTCATTTTTCTTAAGTGCTGTGGTACGTAATCCACGCAAAGTTCCGCAGTCTTTTTCATTAATAACAACATCCTGTGCAACATCTACCAAACGACGGGTCAAATACCCGGCGTCGGCTGTTTTCAGAGCTGTATCGGCAAGACCTTTACGGGCACCGTGTGTTGAGATAAAATACTCAAGTACTGAAAGTCCCTCTTTAAAGTTGGAGAGGATCGGGTTTTCGATGATCTCACCACCGGTAGCACCGGATTTTTGGGGTTTGGCCATCAGCCCCCTCATTCCCGACAGCTGCCTGATTTGCTCTTTCGAACCCCTGGCACCTGAGTCAAGCATCATATAGATAGCATTGAATCCCTGTTTGTCTGTCGAGAGCTTTTGCATCAGGGTGTTGGTAAGTTTCGAATTGGTATGTGTCCAGATATCGATAATCTGGTTATAACGTTCGTTGTTAGTGATGAATCCCATGTTATAATTGTTCATCACTTCTTCAACTTCGGCATTGGCCTGACCTACCAACTCTTCTTTTATTTCCGGAATAATTACATCACCAAGGTTAAAAGACAACCCACCTTCGTAAGCCATCCTGAATCCGAGTTGTTTGATGTCATCAAGGAATTGCGCAGTTTCGGCTGTTCCGGTTATCTTCAGAACATCGCCGATAATTTCGCGAAGTGCTTTTTTGGTAAGCAACTGATTAATATAGCCAATTCCTTCAGGAACTACCTGGTTGAAGATAACCCGTCCGACCGTGGTTTCAATCATTTTCTCAACCGGATTTCCATCTTCCATATCTTTGAGTTTACACTCGATGATGGCGTGTAAAGCAACTTTACCTTCATTGTAGGCAATGTTAACTTCCTCCGGTCCATAAAATTTAAATCCTTCTCCTTTTACAATATGTTCGGGTGCACTGCGACGCGATTTGGTCATATAATACAGTCCTAAAACCATGTCTTGTGAGGGAACTGTGATAGGAGCCCCGTTTGCCGGGTTAAGAATATTATGTGAAGCGAGCATTAGCATCTGCGCTTCGAGTATTGCTGCATTGCCGAGCGGGACGTGAACAGCCATTTGGTCACCATC
>JAGQVF010000307.1 GCA_020438135.1 Bacteroidales bacterium
GCATGGTTTCAATCATCACCTGATAAAATTTATTTTGGTGGACCAAATGGTGTTACGATTTTTAATCCGGATGAAATTGCTCCTGATCCTTTTAATCCAGCCGTTAAACTCACCGGTTTCCGGGTCTTTAACCGAAACGTTGGTATCCATCAAAACGAAGTATCGCACAAGGAACTTAAAATCTTAAAAATCGATGAAACCTATTATTTACCGGCAGAGATCAGCACGCTCGATCAGCTAATTCTTACCCATCGCGAACGGGTTTTTTCATTCCATTTCGCATCCCTCGATTTCAGAAATGCAGAGAAGATCAACTATGCCTATGTGATGGAAGGTTTCGAGGACAACTGGAATTTTGTAGGCACCAGGCGGGAGGCCACATACACCAACCTATCACCCGGGAAATATATTTTCAGGGTGAAAGGAACCAATGCTGGTGGAGAATGGAGCTTGCATGAAGCCAGTCTGGCCATCACCATCCTGCCCCCATTCTGGAAAACAACCTGGTTTATCCTCCTCCTTGTTTTGTTGCTTTTGACCATGGCAATTCTATCAACCCGCAGGATCATCATCGTCCAAAAACGAAAAGCCATCGAAGAAAAAGAAAAAATGGAGCTTCAGCTTAAAACCATCAAAAACCAGATTGATCCGCATTTCGCATTTAATGCAATCAACATGATCGGGTCGATGGTGTATAAAAGTGATCCCGACACGGTATACGACCATTTTTCGAAGCTGGCCCAACTCATCCGCAGCACTTTGAAGGATAGCGCCAAAATTTCGAGGTCACTGAAAGAGGAGATTGAATTCGTTAAAAACTACGTCGAAATTCAACAGGCCCGTTTTAAAGGGAAGTTCAAATTTCAGCTTGAGATTGATAAACATACAAACCTAAACATTGAAGTGCCTAAAATGATCATTCAAACCTATGTTGAAAACGCCATCAAACATGGGCTGGTTCATAAAGAGGGAGATGGAATCCTCCTCATCGGCATTAAAGGCTGTGAACAGGGTTTGCAGATCGTTATCAGTGACAACGGAATCGGGAGGCAAAAAGCCAGCTCCCTTAACCGGCAAAGCACCGGCATGGGTTTGAAAATTGTGGAGCAAATCTTCTCGATGTATAAAAAACTGTATCATTATGAAATTACACAGGAGATCATTGACCTGAAGGATGAAACCGGGAAACCTGAAGGCACAGAGGTAATCATTACAATTAATCAGTGTTAAGCCAAAATGATAGGAAATATGCCAATAAAAGCCATAGTTATCGATGACGAGGAAGATGCCCGTGATATTCTTACCCGATTGCTGAATCGTCATGGTAATATTGATATTGCAGGGAAAGCCGCAAGTGCTGCCGAAGGATTCGATTTGATATGCCGGCTTCAGCCCGACTTGATTTTTCTCGACGTACAAATGCCGGGTGAGGATGGTTTTGCTGTGATCGAACGAATGCGGAATCAGCAAATCACCATCCCACTGATTTTTGTGACAGCTTTTGCTGAATTCGCCATTGAAGCGATCCGTAATGCCGCCTTCGACTACCTGCTCAAACCTGTTAATTTTATGGAACTTCAGGCATCTTTGGGGAGATATTTTCATGCAAAACAAAACAACACAACCCAAAACAACATCGACCAATTGTTGAAACTCATCGGACAAAAAGACAAATTGTGTTTCAATACCCGGACAGGCTACATTTATGTAAATCCCGACGATATCATTTATTGCAATGCCGATGTAAATTATACCGAAATCCACATCAGCGACGGTCGCTGTGAGGTTGTGACGCTAAACATCAGCAAAATTGCCGGCATGCTCGAAAATAAGGGATTTTTCCGCATCAGCCGCTCAGCACTCATCAACACGCAATACCTTATCAAAGCCGACCGGAGATCGCGTACCTGTGAACTTCTTAAGAACGACAAACGTTATACTGTTGCTGCACCGGTTAAGCAGATCAGGGAACTGGAAAATAAGTTGATGTTGAGCAAATGAAAATAAATCTCAATCGCGAAGATTAAGGACCTAAATGCAAAGTCCCAAACTTGTAAAACTATCAACTGCTTTAAATGTCTTATTAGTCAAAATCATTTGTTAGTTATGTTGTATTGTTTGGCTATTGGAATTTGGAATTTATTTGCTATTTATCATTTGGGATTTAACAATTAAGAGGATATGTTTACAGTAATCACATCGGAAATACGTTGGTTTATCCCAGGGAACGTTCCTGAAATGGTAGCTGCCTGGTTTGATGCTCAGGGAGGAAACATGATCTCTGAACCAGATCGAACCGATACATACCTGGTTTTACCCAAAACGAATAATGTAGGTATCAAAGTGCGACAGGGTCGTGTAGAGATCAAAAAACTGATCAGGAATTTCGGTGAAACGAAAATCAGTACCAATTTATCGGGTTACCGTGAAATGTGGCAAAAGTGGAGTTTTGATGTTGATCCTGCCGGAAACCTTCCACTTTCCTTTAACCTGGGGACTTCTCAGTGGTCAGGTATCTCAAAAAAGAGAAAACTTTTTCGTTTTGCCATCGAAATAAACAAATTGATCCCCCTGCAATCCGAATCGCCTTTTCCTGAGAATGGCGCACACATCGAGCTGGCGGAAATATCAATAAACAGTAACAATTGGTGGACTTTCGGTGTGGAGGCATTTGGTCATGAAAATCAACTCGAAAATCATCTTCAACTGATGCTAGATCAGGGGATAAAACATCCTGAGTTTGATGTATTTTTGAAAAAAACCTCCATGAGTTATCCGGGATGGCTTTCAAAACTTCCCGGTTAATTTTTTATCTCATCAATTTTAACCCTTCCGCCACAGATTTGTATCACTTCATTCAATAACTTCCCGTTTGCTTGATTTGCCCTTCCCCGGACGTTAATTTCGCATATTATAATCCTAAAATTCACAAAAACATGAAGTTATCAAAAAATCTTTATTTTGTTTGGTTTGTATTAGCAATGGTCATTTTTACCGCTTGTTCGGATAAAGATGACGATCCACAGCCATCCAATAATCAGCAAAACAGCGAATCACCGGAACTTCAAACCGTGTCGGTTTTCATACCGGATGAGATGGCACAATCAGATAATCCCGGTGCCATGCAGGCGGTAAACTACATCTCCATTGCCAATAGCTTTACCGGGTTTGCAGCTGCCATTACCCCACCAAAAAGTTCACCAGTATTTAAATCAGGATTGGACGGTCCCTGGGTTCATTCATGGACCTTCGACGATGGAACGGACTTGTACACCGTGACTCTGACTATAACGGAAAATTCAGATGGATATAGCTGGGATATGGTCATTACCGGTACGCTGGGAGGAAATGTCCTTGAAAATTTCACTTACATGGAGGCATGGCAAAACCAGGCCGGAACATCGGGTTCTTTCGCCATGTACGATCCGGAAGGCAGCGGAGAAATGATGCAGGTGAGCTGGAACACTTCTGAAAGTGGAGTTTATACCTGCACCTTTGAAATGCCTCAGGATATGATCATCGAAATCATCTCTAATCCTGATGGTTCAGGAGAAGTAACCGTGAATGAATGGTATGAAGGTGCATATGAACTCACGTTTGAGGCTCAGTGGGATGCAACCGGTCATGGCGAATATTGGGAATACTACGAAGGTGAGATCGTTGATCACGGTACCTGGTAACCCTTATCACTTCTCAGAAACAACCCAACCAGACCACGATGAAAGCACCGGTACTCCTGCTCATTGTATATCTTCAACTCTTATCAACTACCATTGCTCAATCAGTTCCCAACGGAGATTTTGAGGCCTGGAGTACCGGCCTTTCAGGACGGGACCAGCCCAATGCCTGGGTTGCAGAAATTGATGGGGAGATGTTATTTCAGGAACCATGCGAAGGACACACCGGGAAATATGCTGCCTCCTTGTCGGCAACATGGGACCCCCTGTTAAAAGTTTATTTCGGATCGAAAATCTCTACAAGTTTCAGCCTTCAAGAAGAAACCACATGCCATGCATTATCAGGATATATAAAAGGAACCACAGGAATGACAGACACACTTATTTGCGAAATTTTGATTTTTGATGAAGCAGAAATTGTTGCCTTTGGTTCATATCAATTTGTGTACACAGATGAAAGGTGGGCCCACTTTGAAATACCCATCACCAAAATAAAACCACATAAAGCGGATCGAATTACCATTTCATTTTTTATTTCACTCTCGGCAAACGGCCATCACCTCACACGCTATTGCATTGATGATCTGAAGCTTTCCAGCCTGGAAATGCATACAAAATCAAAAACATTCGAAATCAATCAACAAAAAACATAGGTTATGAATACAATTAACATGAAAACAACATTTCTCGCGATCCTTTTGATCGCATTTTCCGTTTCTTATGCCGATACCATGCATTCGACCGCTGCAGGTGGCAACTGGCATGATCCTGCTACATGGGAGGAAAACCTTGTACCTGGTGCAGATGATGACGTGGTGATCGCAGGTCCTGGGGAGGTACTCGTCTATAACTCAGGCCATGAATGTAACAACCTCATTATTCAAAGCGGTGCTTTGTTGCGAAATCGTAATTCAGCCCATCGCATCCTTGATGTTCGTGGGGATGTGATCAACCTTGGAACCATTACCAATGCCGGTTCCTGGGATTTCACATTGCGCATTGAGGGCGATATTGAAAACTATGGCATTTGGGAATCTTACAGCACAAGATT
>JAGQVF010000308.1:0-3928 GCA_020438135.1 Bacteroidales bacterium
AGTAAATACGAAGACCGGTCGAAGAAAGAGCTGTATCAAAAAGCCAAGGAAATTGGCATAAAGGGGAGGAGCGAAATGAGTAAAGGTGAGTTGATCCAGGCGCTTCGTAATCATTAATTAATTCCGGATAGTAAACCTGGTAAGCTATGTGGAGGAAAATATGTCACCATCAATCGCCGGGTTATAATTTCGCGATTTCAGGTTTCTCTTCCAACATTTTAAAAATTAGCCTTTCTTCATCTTCGAGGTACTTCATTTGTTTGTTGCTGAATCCTTTCTTGCCAGGGATTTTCAGTTTGAACTTCTCCTCCGAAAGGGTTTGCAGGATGACGGGGTGTATGTAATATTTTTCCGCAACGGCGATGGTATTTCCAAGCTTTTTGGCAACTTTTTTTACGATCGTCGTTTTCAAACTGATACGTTTATCTTTTTCTGCCTCGGTTTTGGCATTTTCGTATTCCTGCACTGCAAGCACGGTTCCTGCCCATGTTCTGAAAGTTTTGCTGGTAAATTCCTCGCCGGTTAACTCCTGTAAAAACTCATTTACATCTGTTGAATCCACCGCCCTGCTTTTTCCATCGTGATCAAAATACCGGAAAATTTCATATCCGGGAAGTTCTGAACTTTCTTTAACCAGTTTTTTCAGTGACGGATCCTCAATGTTGAGTTTGCGATATTTGCCGCTTTTGGCTTTATATTCGAGGATAAGGCTGCCATTTTTCTCCTTCAGGTGTTTACGGCGAAGAGTGGTAACTCCGTAGGTCTGATTCTCTTCTTCGTAGTGCTTATTGCCTACACGAACATGTTTTTCATCCATGAACCTAAGCACAAGTGAAAGTACTTTTTCTCTGTCCCAGGTAGTATGCTGAAGGTTTTTGTCTGTTTTTTCGCGGATGACCGGAAGAGCGTGGCCAAAGTCAAGCAATTTTTTAAACTTTTCGTGCTGGCTCAAAACTATCCAATCAGGGTGATAGATGTATTGTTTCCTACCTTTTTCGTCGTAGCCGGTTGCCTGAATATAACCGTTTTCAAGCTTGCAGATCCAAACATCTTTCCATGCCGGAGGAATTTTTAAGGCTTTCAATCGTTTCAACAGACTTTTATCTTTGAGATGTTTGTTTTTTTCATCGAGATAGGAAAATCCACGGCCTTGCTTCCGTCGGCAGAAGCCGGGCTGAGAGTCGTGGACATAGACCAGTCCCTGGCGAATTCCAGTTTTTAATTGTACCATGAAAATTCCTCAACAAAATCAATTTAGTTTTTCCGCTTGCCGTTTCATGCTCGCGCGATAATCTTTGGCCAGTCTTTCTTTTTCGGTTTCGTTTAAAACCTGTCCTGCCACTTTAAATATCTCGTGCTCTTCCTCTTCAAGGTGATGAAATACGAGTTCCCTTAACGATTTAAAATGGGTCAACCAGGCTGATGAACTCATTTCAGTATCATCCAGTTTTTTTATCATTTCGTCGATTTCATGGTGCTCGGCAATGCTGTGACGGGCATGCTCCTGCGATTTATCATGTTCGATCATCGGGTTATAAAAGTTTTTCTCTTCGGCCATTTCATGCGCCATGAGTTCTACCTTAAGTTTTTCCCAAACCGACCTTCTGTCGTTCGAATCACCTTCGGTTCGTAGCAATGTGTTCAGTAAACTTCTTTGTGTTTTATGATCTTCTCTTATTTCTTCAAATATGTTCATGTCAGTTATTATTTATAGTTTGTAATTCATTTATTACTCAGAATCCACTGATTTATTCTTCATTATAAAAATCGATTGTTCCTTCAAGACTTTTGGTAAAAGCTTCGATAAATGCATTTTTTACCACATTCCATATCGTGACCCAGATGCCTGTTTCCACTTCCATCACATTTCCATTGACCGGAACCTGGGTGGCAAACCTGTCCTTCGGATGGTTTTTAAATGCATGGGTCACCCCACCCACAATGCTTTGCCAAACCTTATTTAAAAAGGGCTCTTCCTCTTCTTTCCATTGTATGATTGTTAGATTTTCAATCACCGGCTTCACATATCCGTCGATGGCTGCATCTTTCACCGCTACTTCCGTATAGAGATTGAAAGTTCCCTCTTCAGCATCTGTATTGGTATATGCCCGTAAAAACGAATTGAAATTGACCATCGGAGCATCTTCGATCTTAAAATTAAGATCAATATCGGGGATTTGTTTCAGTACATTCATTTGAGCCGATAAAGTAAAATTCCCACCATCAAACGCATTGCCGCTCGCTTCAACAGAAGCAGGCAATTGTTCATCCGGTTTTTCGACGTTGGTGAGATTTTTCGCTACGACATCCAAATGGGTTATTCGTATATCCACTTTCGGTTCTGTCGCAAAATCTTTATAAGCGATGGTTCCGTTGATTACCTCGAAACGGTTGATCGAAAACGGCGTAAGTTCCTTAACGGTTTGAATCCAGTCGGTTTCTTCACCCGATTGCGTAACTTCACCTTTATCTGAATCACCCGTGGCAAAATTCAGTGCGGGAGTGTTTAAAATGATCTCCGAAACAATCCGGCCTTTAAAAAGCGCTCTCCATTCGATCGAAATATCCACCTCCTTCACCGAAACGAAAGGAACAGGAAGGCTGTCGCCGGTTTTTACAAAATCGATGCTATCGATTATGTAAGCCCCGCGATACAAGTGAAGGTCGATATCCTTCACATAGCCCCTGTAGCCATCCAGATCAGCTAATTTGTTATTCACAACTTTGAGAACAACAAACGGAAGTGCAATCCTGATTCCTATCAGTATTACTGCAATAACCAAGAGGGTGATCCAGGTTTGTTTCTTCATCGGTTGATCATTTTAATAATCGTTGGCATTTACCGTCGATTTTATTTAAATCCTCTGAATACCCCAAAAAGCAGCGAAATGACAAATAAAACCAGAAATATGTAAAATAGAATTTTAGCGATGGCGGCTGCACCGGCAGCTATACCACCAAATCCAAATAACGCTGCCAGCAGCGCTATGATCAAAAATGTGATTATCCAGCGTATCATAGTTGTAAATTTTTAGTACTGAGTTTTTAATTAATTGTGAGATTACTTTATGAAATTATAATGCCATCCGGTAGATTTTATTGATTGGTATTTGTGTTAATGTTCACAAAATGAGATATTTGATATTTTAAAAAGATTGTTTTTTTGTTTTCATGTAAGATTGAATGACTGGAAAAATAATCTACAATCATGGCTATTGATTTCTACAATCGCGTTTAAAATTTATTGAAAACCGGGAGCCGATTTTTACGTATATAAGCGCAACACCCAAAGAATTAGAATTATGCGAACGATATCTCAGAAAGATCCTTCTGTAGAGACCCTCCGTGGTTTTGCCATTATCCTTGTTGTGCTCGGACACGTGATCGGATCGGATTCATCCGGTGGCATGCGTGTGAGCGACGATTCATTTTTACGATATGTATATTACACCTTTGAATATCTCAGAATGCCATTGTTTACGGTTATTTCGGGATGGGTTTATGCTTTGCGGCCGGCCCGCAGGTCGAATCTGGGTGACTTCACCATGAAAAAAGTCCGCCGGATATTGTTCCCGATGGTTTTTGTGGGGGCCACCTACTATGTTCTCCAGTATTTTACGCCAGGCACGAATGCAAAAAACCCGTTGTCGGACATATGGCATATCCTTGTATTTCCATACACACTTTACTGGTATTTGCCCTCGCTTTTCTGGGTATTTGTTTTATGCAGCTTGTTCGATGCTTTTAAAGCAATGGAAAAATTGCCCGGTTGGCTTGCCGTAATGACGATTGCGGTCGGATTGTTATTTGTACGGAATGCCTTTATTCCTGAAAGTTTTCCGAACTACATGAGTTTTAAAGGAGCCATCTATTTATTTCCATTTTTTGTTACCGGGATTGGGATACAGCGATTTAAAACCCTTTTTGC
>JAGQVF010000308.1:3934-14796 GCA_020438135.1 Bacteroidales bacterium
AACAAGGTTTTTAATGGCGTTTTGCTGGGGGTTTTGGTGTTTGGACTTCTAATCCAGCAATTGTCGTGGTTTGGAGCCATCGACTATGAACTCAGCAAACGAAGCGGTCTCGGGCTATTGATCGGAATATCCGGCACCATCCTGTTTTTCAGGGTTAAATGGAATGTGAAATGGCTGGTGTGGTTCGGGAGTTATGCGTATTCTATTTACCTGTTCCATTCGTTCGGGACTTCCGGTGGCCGGATTTTGGTAAAAGCAGCCGGACTTGAATTAACACCTGTTGTTTTTGCGGTTTCACTCGTTATGGGATTGTGTTTGCCGGTGATCATCGAACTGTTTCTCGATCCATACCCGCTTACCCGCATGTTATTCCTTGGGAGGGCATATGTGAAAAAAAGTACCGGACGTTTGTTCCCGGCATTTATCCGAAATAAAACATGAAACATCATATATTAAAATTGTAGTTTTACGAAAGGCAAACTCAACTTTATTTTTTATGGATGAATGAAATGAGTGATACATTTCGTGAAGCTGCATCAGACTATGCTTTTTTGCTTGACAGATCATACCCGGGCAATACCATCCTTGAACTGGTTGGAACACGGTATGGATTGTCGCGGAAGGAGAGAAATATCCTTTACCGGGGAGTTTTTGCAAAAGCAGAATCGCAAAAAAGAAATGCCCGGTTAATAAAAGACCCCCACAAAATAAATCTACCTGTTTACATCGATGGTAATAATCAGCTCTATACGCTTGCGGCCTATCTGAATGGCGATCCGGTCTTTAAATCCACGGATGGATTTGTTAGAGATGCTGCTTCTGATCATGGTTCGGGGAAACTCCAAAAATTTCTGGAAAGGGCAGTGGAATTGCTTTCTGAATGGATTAGGCGAAATGCATTAATTGAAGTTTATCTTTATCTCGATAAGCATTTGGCACCGGAAGATCATGCCAAATTATTCGGATCACAAACCGGTTTCAAAGTCATGATTTCAAATAAAGTCGATCAATCACTCCGGGCCGTTGAAACCGGAACCATTGCCACATCCGATTCGCAGATCATTGATAAAGCTAAGGTGCCGGTTTTTGACCTGTCAGCTCAGATTTTAAGAGATGTTTTTTCTGCGAATTTTTTATCCCTGAAATTTCTCAATGTTAAATAAAAGTTAACTTTGCCGTATCAATTCAAACAGGGGTGCCCTTTTTGATTTACGATTTTTGATTTACGATTTTGGATTTTGGATTGAATGATTCATCAATCGTACATCGTGCATCAATCACGGGGCTGAGATCACACTCTTATAACCTGATCCGGGTAATACCGGCGGAGGGAGAAAGTTACAGATCCTTTTGGCAATTTCCTCTTTTGAATGATCTAAAGTCATTTAATAACTAAATTTTTATTGCCATGCGACGTACTTTAATTTTCAATTCAACAGTTTTTTTTCTGCTGTTTTTTGCAGTTTCCTTAACTGCGCAATTTTCAATTTCAGGAAAAATTACCGATGCAGCGAACGGTGAACCGCTTGCCGGTGCCAATGTAACCCTGGATGACGGAAACCAGATTACGGCTTCCAATGCAAAGGGTCTTTACTCTTTTACAAAGGTTTCAGGTGGCGATCACAAACTTACAGTTTCATTTATCGGTTTTAAAACGATTGAAAAGTCTTTTCAATTAACAGCCAGTAAAAAGGTCAACATCTCAATGTCCGCTTCTGCCGTGATGAGCGATGAGGTGATCGTAACGGCAACGCGAGCCGGCGACGACTCCCCAACCACTTACAGTATGATCGATCGGGAGGAGATCGAAAGAAACAACCAGGGTCAGGACCTTCCTTATCTATTACAAATGACGCCATCAGTGGTAACCACCTCTGATGCGGGAACTGGAATCGGTTACACCGGAATCAGGCTGCGGGGAACGGATATCTCACGGATCAATGTAACCATGAACGGAGTGCCCATCAACGATGCGGAATCGCATGGTGTATATTTTGTTGATTTGCCTGATCTGGCCTCATCGGTTGAGAATATTCAGATCCAGCGGGGTGTGGGCACTTCTACCAACGGAGCGGCAGCTTTTGGCGGTAGCATCAACATCAAAACCACCGGATTGAATCCTGATCCGTACGCCTCACTCAGCAGTGCTTACGGGGTTATCGACGTATTGGAAGGGAGCAGAGAAGTGGCAGGTGATAAAAATACATCTGCCGGTTTTGATGATTTTACCTATAAAAATACGGTACGTTTCGGAACAGGTTTGATCAACGATCACTGGGCCATCGATGGCCGTTTGTCATCAATCAATTCTGACGGATATATCGACAGGGGATGGTCCGACCTGAAATCGTTTTACATGAGCGGAGGGTATTATGGCGACAATACTGTGATGAAAGCGATCGTAACCTCCGGAAAAGAGAGCACATACCAGTCGTGGAACGGCATTCCGAAGGATAGCCTGGAGACAAACAGAAAGTATAATCCCTCCGGTGAAATGTATGATGATGATGGAAATATCACTGGCTACTATAAAAACGAAACCGACAATTACCAGCAGGATTATTACCAGTTTCATCTCGCTCACCGGTTTGCCAAAAACCTGAATCTTACCTCTACTTTGTTTTATACCCATGGTGAAGGATATTACGAAAGCTTCAGAAATGACGATGCATTTACAGATTATGGTTACAATGATATTTTTATCGGTGGCGATACCATTTCCGAGACCGACCTTGTTCGCCAAAAGTGGTTAAACAATGATTATTATGGTTTAAACCTTGCTGTGAATTACAATTATCCGAATATAAAGATGACGTTGGGGGGCGGTTATAACCGGTTTGTGGGCGATCATTACGGTTATATCATCTGGGCCGAAAACGCCGGCAACAGTTTTATTACGGAACCCTGGTATGAAAATACCGGCAAAAAATCGGATTATAATATTTTTCTCAAGACAAATTATACCGTTGTCAAAGAATTAAATCTTTATGCGGATTTGCAAATCAGATCGATTCGTTATGATATGGAAGGACTGCACGACAACTTGCGAAATTTAACCCAAAGCCACGACTTCTTTTTCTTTAACCCCAAAGGAGGTGCAGTTCTTGATCTTGATAAGAGCAGTCAACTATATGCCTCTGTGGCAGTTGCGCACCGCGAACCGCCCCGTGGAGCCTACCGCGATGCAGATCCCGGGCAGGATGTTCGAAGCGAAAGGCTGATCGATTATGAAGCCGGTTATCGTTTTCAATCCGAATACCTGAGTGCTGAGGCCAATTATTATTTCATGGATTATAAAGATCAACTCGTGAAAACTGGTGAGATCAATAATGTGGGTGATGCCATACTGGTGAATGTCCCGAAAAGTTACCGAACCGGAATTGAATTATCGGCAGCCATCAGGGTTGCCAAAATTTTAAGATGGGATGTAACAGGTACGCTCAGCAGCAATAAAATTGTGGATTATGTAGCTTACACTGATGATTGGGATAATTATTCAGAACAGGTACCCGACACGATCGGTACAACAAACATTTCATTTTCTCCTGATATTACTGCTTCAAGCAGTTTGTCAATCTCGCCGGTTGAAAACTTTTCAGCTACGCTGAATTCAAGGTACGTAGGCCGGCAGTATATCGATAACAGCTCACTCAGAGAGCGAAGTATCGATCCCTATTTTGTGAATGATCTTCGGTTTGATTATACTTTTAAACCCGGATTATTTAAAAATGTCGGTGTTTTCCTGAGCCTGATGAACATATTCAATGTGGAATATGAAACCAATGCATGGGTGTATCCTTATTATTATGGAGGAGACCTTTATGAAATGTACGGGTATTTTCCCCAGGCGAAGTTTAATATGATGGTTGGGGTGAACCTGGAGTTTTAAATGGGTGAATAGTTAAATGGTTTAATTGCTGAGCGTAGCAAAGTCCCGCCGTTTTGGCATTGAATCGTTGAATAAGTGAAGAAATACCAAACATCAAATAATAAAAAGCAGATAAATCACAAATATCAAAAAGAAAAAAATCTCAAACCAGGAGTTCGATTGATAAAAAATGTTACTTAAGGAAATCACTTAGAGTCAATTCAGTCAAACCAAATTCTGGTCACTGTCTTCAACTTTACTCAATTTGATGAAGGAAACTGAGAATGCGGTCGGCCACATGGCCATCGATGCGGTAAGCGTATTTTTCGATGTAGGATGTATAGGCTTCCTTATTGACCGATATTTTATTTTTCAGAAACCCGGATAACAGGTTTTGCAGTTCTTCAGCGTTTGTTGCCTGTTTGGCGATCCCTGCTTTATGATATCCCTGAATGTCCTGCCGGAGGTGATCAAGGATGATCAACGGTTTGTTAAAATACACAGTTTCGGCGCCAACGGTCGAAAAGCAGGTAACCATTACATCGGAAAGTGAGATCAGCAGGTACAGATCAACTTTATGAATGATCCGGTAGTTTTTACATTGAGCTTCTTTGGCAATTTCTCTGTAATAATTTTCATCGTTTTTTTCGGCGGGATGTAGTTTGAGGATCAATTGAATATCCTGCATATCTTTAACAGCAGTAAAAACATCCCATGCCGCTTTTTTACGGATCACCGGGTCGCGTTGGGGTTGGGAGGCAAATACGATGATTTTTTTATCATTTTCAATACCCGGTATCGTCAATCCTTTTGTTTCGATCAGCTTTGGAATTATATCGGTTCTGATCTGACCGGTTGTTATCAGGGATGATTTTGGATAATTTCCGGTTTGTTCCAGAAAGTTTGCCCAATGATCGCCCCACACCATTGTATGATCGCAGGGAATTGAAAGTTCATTATCTGTATTTGTAAAAAGGTACGCTGGATGAAGTTCATGGATGGTGCCATGTTGAATTCCGATGGTTTTGATTCCGTGGTATTTAGCGGCATCGAGGATTGATTTGATGCGGGCACTGTTTTCGTCGATGGTGGTGATTGATTTGAATTTCAGATTTTGCAGAAATCTCCGGTAGGATAAATATTTGAATAAAAACAACCTGGTTGACGAATGCAACGACTTAAGCTGCTGAAGAATAACTTTGTGGTCTTTTGATTCGAGATTGTTTTCGATTTCCAGGTAGGCCAGTTTCAGATTGGAGGAAAAGGTCGAAAGCGAATTTCTGACCCTGCCCGATAGCAGACCTATTAAAAGCACAAATTCACCGAAAAGTTTGTTCTTCCCGATGCCATAAAATTGACTTCCGGGTTTGAATTTTTCTCTAGCTGTTGGTTTGGGAATTTCTGTGTCGTCAAGTATCACGAATTCATTACCGAGTTTATCGAACAGGTATTGAAGATTATAGTTTCCCTCTATGGGTTCAAGTGTGTGAAAATCAAGACATTGCTGTTTCAGCGCATGATCAATGATCAAATGCCTCTTTTTACGAACTTTGAAATATTGAAAAATCCCTAAAAACCCCCTCAAAACGAAGAAGGTACCAAACCTGAGCATGTTGCCTGAATTAACTGCAGCATTTTTGCTTTTGCCTGGAATTGCAATAATTCCGGGTTCATCTTCAAGTAATATATTCAGCGTAGGGTAGGAGGTAAAAAGTTTAATGGTTTTATGTTTTGAAGCCAGATTCCTGACACTCTCTGCTTCGTATTTCATATTCCGGAGCGTGAAATATATCCTGAATTTGTGATAGTGCCAAGGGCTGGCCGTATCCTGCATAAGCAATTCAGTGATCGGTTCGTTCTCCAGTTTTCTTTCACCAAATCCCAGCACGGTCTTCATTGTACTGAAGTTGATATTTCTCTTTTCTTCGGCTGAAAGCTCAGGAAATTGGAGAAATTTAAAGGGTAGATTTTGCTCCGTTGAAGCATAAATCAACATATCATTTCCCGCTATAGTTGCGATTTCTGAAATTTCTATCTCAGAAAGATTTCTAGTAATTATGATCGCTTCCATATTTTCTGCAACGCGGTTTGAAGTTCATTTTTATAGAGGATCAGCAGACTTCCAAAGATGGCAAATACTACGATAGATGCGGTTATAAAAGGATCGAGCCCAAGTTTGATTTTGATAACTTCGAGCAGGGCAGTTAATATGACTATGAATAGGGGATAGGAAAATAATTTGCTGAAATTCCAGGGAATTTTTATTACAGATTTTTGATACAAGTAAATACCTACAGCCAACAGTACCTGCGAAACCAGAATGGCAGTTATGGCCCCATATGCTTCGTAACGGGGAACCAGAAAATAAAGCAGAAAAAGATTAACGATCAATCCACCCAGGTTAAGCCATAGAAAAACCTTAGTTTTCTTTTCATAATACACAGGCATCGAAAAAACAGTATACTGCATGCGGGGAATGTACCTGGCAAAAACAATGGCAATGAAACCCGCTGCGTACTGTAGTTCGGTTTTAAAAATGAGGCAGTAAAGCATGGCAGGAATAATAGCTAATCCGATAAGCACCTGGTTTTGAGCCATCATCACGTTGCTTACCCTTCGGATGCCTTCCGTATTTTTTTCGATTCCTTCCTTCATCATACTGAAAAATTCCGGTTGTGAAGCCCCCTGTATTCCCTGCATTACAATATCAATTCCCCGTCCAAGTATCAGTGCCTGACTGTAAATACCAAGTGCCACGGGTGAACTTTCAAGGAAATATCGGTCGGCGAAATTGATACCCCAGGCAAATAATGCATATTCGAACAGGGGAAATGCAAATTTATTGACGGGCCTGAGTATTTTACGATCATAATGAAAACCGCTACGGGTGTAGGTGTAAATAAGAATTATCAGCGATATAGCCCAATTGCCGATCAATGTGCCATACACATATCCGATAAAACTCATATCGTAATAAAATACTCCAACCAATTGGAATCCGGAGCGAAGCAAACCAACACCGAATCCCAGGGTAAGGAAAAGGCGTACTTTCTTTTCGTTGCGGTACAGGGCAAAAGCGGTAACATTGATCGATCTGCTGACTCCGATCAAAATAGCAGCAAATCCGTACGTACCAAAATCCTGTAATGCTTCCTGGCTAAACAAACTCCCGATCTGATCCTGAAATAAATAAGCCGGTACCAAAAGCACAACACCTCTAAACAGTATCGAATTGAAAACTGTTGAGATCAGTTTATTGTAATCCCTGGTATTGTCGACATAATCGTAGTAAAACCTTGAAATGGCGATCTTCATGGCAAATGTGGTGAAGATAAAAGCAAGAGAGATTAGGGTTTCTGCAATTTCTATTTGGGAGAAATCGCTTGCATTGAGCAGGTTATCTCCCTCGATCAACGGCCTGATGATGAGGTTGAGCATGGGAGGCAATGCCACCACCAATGTGTAGATAAAGGAGAGCCTGAAAAATTCTTTCGTATCGAATTTCATGCAATTACAGCAATAGGTGTTGCAATATTAGTGAAAATAAAAGAAGGAATGTAAAAGGTCAGAACGACTTATCAGTTTACAACAATGATTTTTTCTGTAAAACGCTCCTGTCCGATACTCACAACAACAAGGTAAACGCCTCTTCTGAGGACCATATCACGAAATCTCAGGATATGTGTTCCTGAGGCAATCTTTTTATCGATCAATTCTCTGACAGGTTGGCCTGTGAGGTTATATACCATTGCTTTTACATGTTGTGAATGATCGAGTTTGATTGAAATATCAAAATTTCCGGGTCCGGGATTGGGGTAAATACTAAATGGAGTTTCGCCCTTTGATACCTCTGCTATGCCCGGAACATAAGTAGTTCCCCCGCCATTTTCGGTAAAGAGGATGGATACTCCGGCTCCCATGGCATAACCAATATTATTGTTGTTAAAATATAGCGACCGTAGATTTACGGAAGTGTTGGTATTCATGGGTAACCATTTGAGTCCACCATTGATTGTTTTAAGAATGAGCCCCTTGTCACCTGCAATATATCCGATGGTATCACTGGTGAACCAAACCTTATACAGTGAATTGGTAAAACCTGAGGGAATCTCAATTATTCCTTTATCCGAAGGAGTATACTGAAGAATGGTGCCATTAAATCCCACAATAAAAACGGAATTATCATTCTTTACAAACGCCGAAAAAAGTGATTCACTAACATTGGTGTTTATTTGTTGCGTTGAAACAAATGTACTATCGGTATGTACTTTGATAAATGTTCCGGCTTCTCCAACAACATAGGCATCGTTGGGAGTGTATTGATCAATTCCGTACAAATGTTTATTTGTATGTGATTCAATTTTTTTCCAGATGGTGTCGGTATCATACCTTGTTTGAAGCAACGTGCCGAAAAAGCCACAGGCCAGGCCGCGTACAATGGTGTCATAGGGTGTAAATTCTATTTCAGCCTCAATAGATGTTAACCTTTGCGTAACATTTGTAACAACAGGCAACCAGGTTGTATCCCTTAGTTTAAATATTTTCCCGTTATACCCCGAAATGAAAGCCAGGGTGTCGTTAACAAGCCTAACATCGCTTAAAAATTGTTTGATGGTATCAAAAGAAACGGTGTCCATCCAGGTTATTCCATCATAAGAGTGATACATAACGGGACGGTTGTTGAACGGATCGCCACCAACTGCCAAACCAATAGAATCGTTAAAATCCATTGCGTTTATAGACTGATCCGATCCTGTAATAAAATATGAGTTCCCAGCACACGAATCTGCCTGTACATTTGCAATTGCACCATTTGTTCCACAGGCAATATATTTTGAACAATGTTCGGCTGTATCATAATACAAAATGCGAGGTTGAACACCATAAAAAGTAACCTGGCGGAAAAGTCCTTCAAATTCCCAGGTTTGTCCGCCATCCAGGGTGTAAACCAACACACTGTTTTCGCCGCAGATAGCTCCGATTGTATCGTTCATAAATTCAATATCGAACAGATCATCCTCAAGAATGGTAAGTGAAACATCAGACCAACCTGAACCCCCATCATTTGTTTTTAGCATCAATCCTGCCTGGCCTACTATATAGCCTACACTTTCGTTTATAAATTCAATATCATACAACGATTCTTCAAGGCCACCCAAAGCAACTTGAGTCCAGTTAAGTCCTGCATCACTTGATTTTAACAAAGTTCCTTCTTCTCCGACTGCAAAAACTTCCTGGGCGTTTTTGTAGGCAACTTTGTTGAGTATTTTGGTGGTTGGGCTGTTGGCCTTCTTCCATGTGTTATCCGTATCTCTTTTTAATATCTCTCCCTTATTTCCAACTGTAATCCCATTGGCATTGGTTTCCCAAAATTCAATATCCCTGATCTGATAAAAGGTTGAAGTAGATTCTTTAAAGGATGTATCTCCATAAAGCCTGAAAATGGAACCGCTGTCGCCAGCTACGTAGCCATTGATACTATCAAAATAAAATACTCCTCTGAGGTTGTTTGTTGTTATCGAATCAATGACCCTCCATGTGTATCCTCCATCAATTGTTTTTACAAGGGTTCCATGATCGCCAACACAAAATCCGATGGTATCTGTTGTTTCAATTGGGACATTTGGCATCAGTGGGTAAACTACAGGTAAAAAGTACATGTCCCTCAGCGTATTTCCCTGTGGAACCGGATGTAGCCATTGCCACTGTGCCTGAAGTGTTGAAAACACGAAAACAAATAAGATAGACGTCAGCAAAAGTTTTTTCATTGTAATAATCTCTATGTCTAAAATGAGAGAAACTTACAGGGTCGCCGTTTGGTTGAATGCCGGGCGCAAAACTGTTTTGTCAGCGAAACTTCGAATCCTCCCTTGTAATTGGTTGCAACCCTTTGATTTGAAACATTTATATCGTAAGAAAACAAGACCGTGAACCGGTTGTATTCCAGTCCGACAACCGGCATGATATCCCGGCCCAACCGGTGCCAAAGGCCACCGTGCAGTTTAAGTTCTATCACATTAAATACTGTATTGGCCCCCAGGATGGTTTCCTGCACCCCCTCATGCGCCACAAAGTATAACTCAGGTTTGATCAGGAACCTGCTGGAAAGAATGTATTGTACAGTAGCATGAGCAATGTATTTTCTGCCAACCCGGTTATTGCTTGTTCCGTAAAAACTCTCTTTTGGTGTATTGATATGGCTGATACTCCCTCCAATTTCATACATCCAGTTTTCATTCACCAGATGATGGACCGATACTCCCAGATTAAAGTCCGGGTAAAAGATTGATGAGTTTTCGAGAAGTATTGGTTCTTGAGTTCCAAAACCAAAAACATAATTAAGCGAATCCCATTGATCACCAAAAATCAGGTTATTAATATTGATACTTCTGTTGGTAATACCTAAGCCAATCCCAAGGCTTCCATACAGCGAATTATCATAATTAAATCCCTGGTTGTATGAGGTTAGAAGCATAGCCTGCACTTTGGTGAGATCGCCATGTCCTGCATTATCATAATACATATGAGCACCAACTCCAATCCATCCTCTTTGATTCAGAAACCGGGGAGAAAACCGGGTATCTCCCCAAGCTGTATAGGTAACAAACGGAATGGTAAAACTGGCATCCTGTTCTCTGTAGTTAACGCCGGCCCTGTAATCGCATTCGTGATTTCCGGTGAATGCAGGATTGATGTAGAGTGGTGTGGCATACATTTGTGTGTAGTGCACATCCTGCGCCCCAAGTTTCCAACCTCCTGCAATCAACAATAAGAAGAGAAAAATATTTTTGAAAGAAAGATTATTCATTTAATACTACCTCAATAACGTAATGTTCCCGGTTTCCTCGCGCACCCCCTTATCCTGGAAAACAACCCGGATATAGTACGTGTATACTTCCTTTTCCTGTTTTTTACCATCTATCGTTCCATCCCAGGTTTCGATCGGATCAATCCCGTTCCAGTTTGACAGATCACTAAATTCATACACAAGCTT
>JAGQVF010000309.1:0-2603 GCA_020438135.1 Bacteroidales bacterium
TAGTCACTTTTAACTCAAGTCCCTCCCAAATCCCTACCTTTGCCAAATGAATTACCTGGGGCATTTATATCTTTCCGGTGAAAATGAGGAGATCATCACCGGTAATTTTATTGCGGATCACGTAAAGGGCAGGATGATTGACCGGTTTGGTTTTGGTATCCGGAAAGGGATTTTGCTGCACCGTGAAATTGACGCCTTTACCGACTCGCATCCGGCATTTCTTCAAAGCAAAGAGAGGCTTGCTGTAAAATACCACAAATATGCAGGGGTGATCACCGATATGTTTTACGATCATTTTTTATCGAAATACTGGGATGAATACTGCGCTGAAGACCTCGATTCGTTTGCATCGCGGATGTATGCGATCGTAACGAAACGGTTTGATGAAATCCCCGGAACGGCCAAACGATTGTTAACCTTCATGGCGCGCGACAACTGGCTGAAATCGTATGGAAAACCCGAAGGATTGGCGCGTGCACTGGGCGGAATGGCCCGGCGTACAACCTTCGATTCAAAAATGGATGAGGCTGTGCAGGATTTGCTGAAGGATTATGATTTTTATCATGCAGAATTTGCTGATTTCATGCCTGCCATCACAGCTTTCAGGAAAACCTTCGGGTTTTAGCAGTATTGAATGTCGGGATTCGATTAGGAAGTTAACTGTAAATTGTAGCAACGATCTTTCTTTTTCCCCCGTGATTTCTGAATTCACACAGATAGATGCCCTGCCATGTTCCGAGGTTAGGCCTGCCGTTGGTGATCGGCAGGGTGAGTTCTGAACCGGTTAATGTTGCTTTGATGTGGGCGGGCATATCATCCGGTCCTTCCATGGTGTGGGTGTAATCGGGGTCGTTTTCAGGCACCAGTTTGTTGAAGATCGTTTCAAAATCAACACGAACGGAAGGATCGGCATTTTCGTTGATCGTGATTCCCGCTGAGGTATGTTTGATGAAAAGATGCAGCAAGCCTTTATCAGGCCAATCGCCGATCTGATCAAAAATTTCCCTGGTGATGAGATGATATCCCCGGTTTTTAGCAGATAACACTATTTCTGTTTGTTTGATCATACGCTGCAAAGGTAACAATCAAACAGGCAATTGGTTTTTAAGAAGATATCTTATAGCTCAAACTCTTTCAGATGCCCCGGCACCTTTTCCATTTGAGTGATCCTTTCGATCGTTTCGTTTTCACGGATCACATGCACGTTGCTGTCTTTGTCGATCATCACTACTTTCGGCCTGAGTGTGATAAACTGCATCCACTGGGTCATGTTATAAGCACCCACTGAATGGATCACAAAATGATCACCTTTGTTCATCAGCGGCAGGCTCACCGATTCGCGAACCACATCGATATTCATACACAGCGGGCCATATAGTGTGGTGTCTTCGGCATAATGTGTAAAAGGTTGTGCAGGTGTGATTTTGTGTTCGTACCAGAAAGAGGTAAACAAAATATTTACACCCACATCGATGATGGTGGTGCGTTTCCCCTGTGCCGAACGTTTGTTCGATATCACCGACCCGAGCAGGTATCCGGCATCGTCGATGAGTGCACGACCGGTTTCAAGGATCAGCAACGGCAGGTTGTCGGGTTCGAAATTGGAATTGATCAAAGCACTGGTGATCGCTTCAGCAAAATCGTCGAAAGTAGGATTGGTATCCGAACCGGGCAGGTAACTTCCTTTGAGGGTGTTTCTTGAAGCAAATCCTCCACCCATATCGATGTATTTAATATCGTGTTTGTATTTTTTCTTGATACCGATGGCGAGGTCGGCCAGTTTGTAAGCAGCCGTTGCATATGCCTGTGCAGTCAGCATAAAAGTTCCGATATGGCAATGCAGTCCGATCAGTTCGAGTTTTTCGGAACGCATGATCTTGTTGAGGGCATCCCAGGCCTGTCCGTTTTCATAGTTAAACCCGAAACGATCCCACATCGGATAGATCCCGGTATCCATGTTTACCCGGATGGCTACCTTGGGTTTTTTGTCGGTGTTTCCGGCCAGTTCGATTACCGAATACAACTCATCCAGGTGATCGATGTGAATCAATGAATCATGTTCGACGGCTTTTTTCAGGTCTTCTATGGTTTTATCCGGACCGTTAAAAATGATCTTGCTTCCCTCAACTCCGTTACGAAGCGCTTTCTCATACTCAAAACCAGAAACCACCTCGGCCCACGACCCTTCCTGGTGGAAGACATGACAAACCGCGTTCAGGTAATTGGTTTTATACGACCAGGCAAACTGCACCTTCGGGTAACGTGTGGTGAAGGCTTTTTTGGCTTCCCTGTAAGTCTTCCGTATGGTTTGTTCGGAGATTACAAACAAAGGCGATCCATGTTCTTTGATCAGGTCTTTTACCGCCACTCCGTCAATGTGCGTTTTGGGCTGATATTCGGTGCGAAGGCCGAATTTGTTCGGCATGTTTGTCTCCAGCTTTTTAATGACCGGGCGTTCGTATCTTAGTTTTTCCATGCTTGCTGTTAATTATGTGTTCTACGCTTTTTTCTAAAATTAATATTGCATTTTGGGTATATGGGTTAAAGGTATTGGGGAATGTTTGGTTACAATGAAAATATTGTCATTCATTCCATCATTCCAT
>JAGQVF010000309.1:2656-4947 GCA_020438135.1 Bacteroidales bacterium
ATTCCATCATTCCATTATTCCACCATTCCAGTATCCCATCATTCCGTTTTATAACTCTCCCAGGGTTGAGATTTTATGAAATTCTTCTACATCCACGATCATGTCGTAAGAATAGCGGATAAACATTTTTCCTACTGCGAAATCGGTATACGGTTCCACTTTTTCTTCCAGTGCCAGGTTTACCAGCGCTTCGGGAATGTTTTGCCCAACACCTACCGACAGGTATATCCAGGCCGGCATCCGTGGGTTCACTTCCAGCAGGTAAAAGGAATTACTGAAATCTTTGATGAGTTCCAGTTCAAATCCGCCGCGCCATTTGGTTGTTTTGATAAAATGCCGGGTAAGGTTAAAAATCTCTTCTTCATCAATGGAGATACCTCCCCAGGCTTTTCCCTTATCGGTGATGTATTGTTTACGCATGGGCACAATGGAGATGGCATTGCCTTTGCCGTCGCCAAGCCCGGTGGCGTTGTATTCGGTGCCTTTCACATATTGCTGAATGATGATCGGTAAACCCCATTTGTTGCTGATTTTGGTGAAATAAGCCTGTACCTGTTCAGGTGTATGGGCAATTTCGGCATCGTAATATTTGCCTTTCACCACCAGGGGGTAATTAAATTCCTGTACAAGGCCCGGAATTTCAACCGTTGAAAAGATCGCCTTGCTGTGCGGAACCCTGATGTTGTATTTTTTACCGAAATCGGGCAGGTTTATTTTATGCCGTTCCTCAAACTGGCTTTCCGTAGGCAGAAACGTTGAAATTCCCATCTCCTTAAGTTTTGGCGACAGTTTGATAAACGGGAATAATTCGGCATCGAAATTCGGGATGATCACATCCAGGTTTTCCTGTTCCTGTATGTATTCGAGCCGTTTCAGTAAACTGTCGGTTCCGGTTGAAGGGTAGGGGATCTGGTAGGTTTTGTCGATGAGATCGTGCATATAAATGCCCGGTTCGAGTGATTCGTACGCCAGTCCTATGATCCGTACATCAAAGGATTTGGCCTCACGTAATCCGCGGATCACAGCGATACCCGGTCCCGGACTGTCGATTGCATTCAGACCGGTGACGGCGATGTTAATTTTCTTCGGCATGATCTTTCTCCAATAACAAATAGTGGTTTAACATTCCGATAAAATCGTTGTAATCTTTCTCAAAAGTGTCTTTATCGGTATTGTATTTTTTCAGAAAATGGGCAGAAATTTCTTCATAGCTCTTTTGCTCTTTCACCATGTTGAAAATTTCTATTCCCGATGGATTAACGGAAAACGATTCGCCTGTTGAAGGATTGAAGATGTATCCCGATTCGCTGACCGCCACGTTTTTTTTGATTTTCATCGTGTTTACAATTTAATACCCATTCATTTTTACTACCTTGTGATGCATTGGTTGCACCATGGTTTAATTCTGGAAGCCGCAAATTTATCAGATTATTTGAATATGGCAAGGGTAACCCGGCTAAGTCACGAAAATTTTATGAATGTGAGTTGCAATTGTATTACTGCTGAATCACTATTTTCCCGTTGATTGAATATCCCGCGCTTTTAACCCGGTAAAAATAAACACCCGAATCGATTCCATCAGTACGCCAGGAAATACGGTTCGGGGATCTGTCGATTTTTGTATTTGTCAGCAATTGACCTGTAATATCACGAATGATTATTTCGGTTTGATCGGGTGGAGTTTCATCTGCAAAATCAAAGACCACAAAAGAACCTGCCGGATTGGGATAGACAGAAATTTTATTGACGGTATTTTCGTTCAGCCCGATAGGTGGAGCCACTTCGATATAATTTTCTTTGAGCAGAGTGTCTTCAGAAATGCCATTATCGATTTGTAGCTTAACGGTATACAAACCGGCGCTGTCGTAAGTAAAAACAGGATCTTCATCGTAAGAATCGATGATGCCGTCGTTGTTAAAATCCCACTGCAACCAAGCCGGTCCGCCGGATGACAGATTGGTGAACTGAACCTGAAGCGGAGCCTCTCCCTGGACGGGATCAGCCGTGAAATTTGCAATTGCGGGTAATCCTGTCTGGATAATTTCAAACTGAAAAATGCTGTCCGAATAAAATTCATTGCTTACCCGTAACCAAACCGAGTATATTGCATCGTCAGAATAGGTCCACACCGGATTTTGCTCCTGCGAATCGTAGATCCCGTCGGCATCAAAGTCCCAGTCCCAGCTGGTAACCGGTCCGATGGATAAATCGGTGAATTGAACCTCCAGCGGAATGGGGCCCAGGCTTGGATCAGCCGTAAAATTGGCCTGTACATAGGGTTCGCCGGTAAC
>JAGQVF010000027.1 GCA_020438135.1 Bacteroidales bacterium
GGGATTCGCCGGTATGCCTATTTTTTAATAAAACCGCCTGACAAAACAGATTTTCCGGTATGAATGGAAAGCAAATAAAAACCCGCCTGTAATTTTGATGTATCCAGATAAAAATCACCTGTCCCGGTTGTTAGATCCTTCTTTGAAATGATCCGTCCGGCGGGATCAAGGATTTTAATTTCGACAATGGCATTGCTTAATGTTATGGTATTCCTGACAATTAAACGGTCGCGAACCGGGTTGGGGTACAAAAGTAATTGTGTGTTGTGTGAAATCCGTTCTTTTGTTCCATAAACCTGGGGAACACCCTTTTTGTACAGGGAAATCCCACCTTCATATTTGCCCAAAAGGATTTCAGTTTTTCCGTTGTTATTGATATCAAAGCCCGAAACACTGATATTCATACCATGCAAATACAGTGAATCGACCGGATTGAAAGCACCATCCAGATTGCCTTCGATGTTGTTATACAAAAAGAGCTTACCCATCTCCGATCCCACATACATCAAATAATTCCCGGTGCTGTCTTCGGTCAAAAAGGGCGCACTAAAACCTGTGCAACAGGCATTCATCACATCTATATTTCCTAAATAATCGTTGGTGGGATCCTGGGGGAAATCAGGATTTTCAGCAGTACCGGTGTTTTCATAATAGCTGATCCGACCATCTCTTTTACCAACAACGAGATCAGGTTTACCATCGCGATTCACATCCACAATCTGCGGTTTAGCCGATTGACCCACATCGATGCCTTTGTAATTCGGCTGACTGAGCGTAAAGTCAGCGGGATTGCCTGCACCGCCGTCATTCCTGAAATAATGGATGTTTCCGTTTTCGTCGCCGGTAATCATATCCACATCACCATCGTTGTCCATATCTCCGAAAGCAGGATACATTCCATCCATGCCAAAGGCTGAAAATCCTTCATAATCCCTGGTGATCAATTCAAACTGAGGTTGATCTTGTGTACCGGTATTCCGCAGCAGAGCGATCTGGCTCTGATAAACCGCCGATTCGATGTAATAACCATAGTTTCCGACCAGGATGTCCTGCAGGCCATCACCGTTTTCATCAAAAAACTTTGCTACTGCTCCTTCGCCAACATCAAACATTTCGTTTTGCAGGTAATCATTTTGTTGAAATTCAAATTCAGGAAGGAGGTCTGAACCGGTATTCCGGTAATACCAGATATTTTCAAAATTATCGGAAGTATTTGGGTTGTTGGGTGTAACGATCAGATCCCGGCTGGCATCATTATCCAGATCCAGCAGGTAAGCCGCCGGAAACACAGATATGTCGACCGGCTGCGTGCCGGAAGGAAAACTGTATTCAAGATCAGTCATCGTTGCATCCAGCTGGCTGCCGTTGTTAAACAACAGGGTCATCGAATTGTAGCTGATATCGCCCAGGGCCAGGTCAACCAGGCCATTGTTGTCGGCATCGAAAGCCAAAAGAGTGGAGCCGGCATGTTTGGTAGAACCGGTCTTTTCCATATCACAGGTATCGAACAGGGTAATGCTGTTGCTGGTACCGTCCTCGCGGAAATAGCCCCAGCATTCGGTGGCAAGCTCAAACTCAAGGTGATCATTGTTGCCGTAAAGATCCATCGAAAGATTCCGGTAAAAGGCAACATGATTTCCCAGGATCTCAAAACTGAGGATATCGATATCACCGTCGTTATCCACATCGGTAATGGCCGGTAAATCCGGCGGACTTACATACACTACCTCCTGCCCGTCAGGACCTTCGGCATGTAAAATATTTTCTTCAAGGACAAAACGATTGCCATGTGTTTCAGAATAATCGTTTCGATACACTTTTAATCCGGCCGGTACAGATGCAAACAGGTCCTCATGCCCGTCGTTGTTGTAATCGACCAGCAAAGCCCAGTTTTGCAGGTTGGGGAAAATGGCAAGATATTCCGGCGCATAATGAAATTCCACTGCATCGAAATTGCCGGTGTTCCGGAACGTTTTAAAAACGCCATAATCGCCACGCTCGAAAGCTACCAGGTCTTTAAAACCATCTCCATCCAAATCGATCATCGAAAACTGCGGACTGTTCAGTCCTCCGGCCCAGGCGTTTTTCAGCATCTCACCATCGGCTTTTACAGGTACCTCCATATACGGAACCAAAGGAATCTGTGCCCAGGAAACTACAGAAAAAGACATAAGGCAATAGATCCAAAGCCGGCGTAAAACTGATTTATTCCTGATCGAAGGGATTTGCATAGTCGGGATTATTAACAAATGTTGTATCGGTTAATGTTTTCAGAAATGAGATGAGGTGAAATTTTTCATCGTCCGTGAGCTGAACACCCCCCTGCTGCACCTTTTTCATCAGGGGATCAATCGTTTCCGAATAGGTTACATGATGGCTGTAAAAATCGACCACTTCCCCCAGCGTGCTGAACCGGCCATCATGCATGTATGGAGCAGTAAGCTCAATATTTCGGAGAGTTGGCGTTTTAAATTTGCCAAGATCGAGGCTATTACCGGTAACATCAAATAATCCTTTATCGGTAAAAACCGAATCGAGACCGTTATTATGAAATAGATTGTCGGTAAATAAAATGGTGGCATGGCAATGAAAACAATCCCCTTTTTCCGTAAAAAAAATTTCAAATCCTTTGCTTTCGGATTGGGTGAGCTGTGCTTCGCCCCGCAGGTAACGATCCCATTTTGAATTGCTGCTGATGAGGGTCCGTTCGAATTGTGAAATTGCCTTCACCACAAGTGTTGAATCGATCTCCCGGGAACCAAAAGCTTTAAAAAATAAATCGGGATACTCCTCATGAACGCTCAGTTTTGCAGCCGCATCTGCCCAGGACTGGTGCATTTCAATTGGATTGGGAACCGGTTCCAACGCCTGATCTTCGAGCGATGACCTTCGCCCATCCCAAAAAAGGCTTGGCATCCAGCCGGCGTTGATCACTGCCATCGAGTTTCGCGTTCCGACTGAGCCATCGATTCCGATACTGAACTGCCTGCCATTATCTGTAAACGAAAAATCAGGGGCATGACATGAAGCACAGGATTGTGAATTGTCAGCAGATAAAATCGGATCATAAAACAACATCCGGCCCAGTTCAACTCCTTCAACCGTCATGGGATTGTCAGCAGGAATTTCGAGGGTTGGAAACCCATCGGGAGCAATCAGTTCAAATGGTTGCGGATCCCAGGTTTCTCCGGGAGGTTCAGCCAGATCGGGTTCTTCTTTACAAGAAAAAAGAACAAGGAACAAAGCCACGCATAGTGCCCATTTCACAAACTTCGAAGACCACCTGCTCAAAGGAACAAGTTTTTCAGAAATAATAATCTTAGATTTGTTTTTGCTGAAAGTAAACATGCATTATTCAATCGATTCAAGGGAAAACACATCGGCACCGTTGGCTTTGAGTTTTTCCTGCATGGCCGGGTTTCCCATGATACCTGAAACTTCATTCAGATCAAGTTCATTGGGAGAACTCCACCACTTATTAATGTCCATTCGCAGGCTGACGATCTTTTCATCGCCAGCGGCAACAACAAGTGGCATAGGCAATTCTACCTCAATGAAGTAAGGATTATTCATAGAAGCACCGGTATGCGCCTGGAAGTTTTCGTAACTGCCACCATTCATTTCAAATTTTCCTTCAAGTTTCATGTAGTGATATCCATGACCCATTGCCGGAGGCCACTCCATTTGGTTTTCCGGAGGATCAGGATAAGTTCCGTCTACATTTTTTTCTTCGGTAAGTCCAAATACAAAAGTCAGCGAATTGTATGTTCCAGCCGGAATCTTTCCGGATGGGGTAAATGTGCGGGTTGCATTATCCCGTCCATCTACATAATGGGCTTCGTCGATCAGGTAGGTTGATCCATCATCCTTATGAAGCGTAAAATCCGAAACAAAGTATTTAAGTGTTGAGACACCATAAACATTTCCAAAATCATTTTGATAAGCTACGGAATCAAATAACAATTGAGCATTACCAATGCGATGATTGAAATAAAACTTCAGAGAAACATCTTTGGGAGAATTGTCCTGATTGTCGTCATCGTCTTTATCACAACCTGTTAACAGGCTAAACGCAAGAAATAGCGCAAATAAAATTTTTAAACTCTTTGTATTCATCTTGATTTTTTAGTTGCTATAATTACAATTAAACGTTCGATTTGTTGTATTATTTGACAAGAAACACACCAACATGGTTGTAAGACTCTATTCCTCAGCCTTAAACAATTAACCTGATTGATCGACAAACATGATACTGCCGCAATCGAATAGCGGACCGTCAAATAATTCAATAATCTCCAAATCACATTGCCCGGCAAACAGCTTTACCTTCTCGCCGTCAGTAAAGAATGATAAACTACCAGCTATAAATAGTTTTCCTTTATATAAACCACAACAACCTCCAAAGAAACCATGATTGGCACCCGGCAATTGAATCTCAGCGGGATTTACATACAGTACATTTGTTGCATACTTTTCAAGTACCCTTTCTATTCCTTTATCTGAAGTGATAAATGAATTTGGAGCAACAGGCATCAAATTACATCTTGTATAACCCTGATTTACATGGATCAGGTCACGCTCATCAGCGGCATAGGTGATCATCGAATCGGTATAACGAAAATTGTGTATGAGAAAATCGGTAGTACAAACAACATTATAAACAGCGGTTTGCGGATACTTTTTCCCGAGCGGAATTTCCCCCTCAATAAAGGAAAACTTTTTATCTTTCAACAAATGCTTGTATTTCTCTGGAAGATTTGGAGCAATTACCAGTTGATTGCCCAATTGACAAAAAAATATATCAGGATGGCCGGAAATGGAATCATAAACGATCCCGCCGGTTTCCAGAAACATGATCTCACCGTAGTGTTCCAACTTATGTTTAGCATTATCCGGCAAACGGTTATCGGCAATTATCAGCATAGGTCAGTTTTTGGTAAAAATAGTTTGTTTGTACTTTCATAGATCATTAAATGAAGATTAAAGATATTTTTTCAAATTGATGAAAATGATTAGTTTCGTCGAAAGATTTGGAAAGTGAGCCTGAAAAGATCATATATTCCTTTGATTTGGTTGATCCTGGCACTCTTATTTACCGGGTGCGGTAACAACAATCCGCACGCTCTGATCATTACCGAAGATGCCACTATCGAAATCGAATTGTTTCCTGAAAAAGCGCCTCTTACTGTTCAAAATTTTATCCGGTATTGTAAGGAGGGAAGATACAAAAACAGCTCGTTTTACCGGACACTTCGCCCGGGAAACCAACCGGGAAACACAACACAGATTGAGTTGATCCAGGGAGGTTTAAAAGCGGATAACCATCCATTGATGTTACCTCCTATCGCTCATGAAAGCACCCTGAAAACAGGAATTTTTCATGAAGATGGCGTGATCTCGATGGCACGAAATGAACCCGGAACAGCCACCTCGGAGTTTTTTATCTGTATAGGCAGTCAACCTGAACTAGATCATGGCGGCAAAAGAAATCCCGATGGAGAAGGATTTGCAGCTTTCGGAAAAGTGGTGGAGGGAATGGAATTTGTGAAAAAATACCAGTACTACCATGCTAACGGGCAATATCTCGAACCACCGGTCAGGATACTTGACATTATTATCACAAAATAAAAAAAGCCTTCCCGCAAAGCAGAAAGGCTTTCAAAAATTAAGTTGCCTGTTTAAATTCCTTTTTTCACCTGATCCCAGTTCACCAAATTCCAGAAATCAGCGATATAGTCGGGCCGCCTGTTTTGTTTGTCAAGATAATAAGCATGTTCCCACACATCGCAGGTGAGCAGTGGGGTTAATCCGGAACGCAGCGGATTGCCTGCATTGCTTTCCTGTACGATTTTCAGTTTGCCATCCTGATCTTTCACCAGCCATGCCCAGCCTGATCCGAAGAGTGTGGCAGCTGCATTGGTAAATTGCTCTTTAAAGTTTGCAAACGATCCAAAAGATTCAGCAATGGCATCAGCCACTGTACCTTTGGGGTCGCCACCTCCGCTGGGAGAAAGACATTCCCAGTAAAAAGTGTGGTTCCAAACCTGGGCACCGTTGTTAAATAATCCACCGGAAGCTTTTTTGATAATATCTTCGAGAGAAGCATTTTCAAATTCACTGCCCGGAGCAAGTTTGTTGAGGTTGTTCACATATGCCTGGTGGTGTTTCCCATAGTGAAATTCAAGAGTTTGTTTCGAAATGAATGGTTCAAGTGCATCCATTTTAAACGGTAATGGGGGTAATTCGAATGCCATAGTGTTTTTGTTTAAAGTTAGTAAAATGATTTATGATTGAACATTAAATTGTTCCATTGCTTCTTTAAATACATTATCGATTCTCAGGTAAACCGGGTAAAATCCGTCGTTATCGAAAAGATTTCGTCCGATATAGGCTTTTAACATAGTTGCTGTTTTTTCGCGGCTTTTTCCCATTTTCGATGCATCACCTTCAACCCCGTTTTTAGTAGCGAATTCAACCATATCAGCATACAAAACATCATCCACCTCAAAATGTTTATCAAATTCCTCAAAGTCGCTGTATTGTTGAAGATCCTTGCGATGTTCATCGGTATATTTAAAGGCATACCGGAAAATCAAACCTTTATTGATCAATTTGTTATAATAATCCAACCCTTCATTCTCATCAAGTGGCACAAAAATATCAGGCATGATGCCTCCACCGCCATACACTACTTTTCCTTCGGGGGTGATATATTTGAGAGAATCAACGAGTGGAATACTGTCACGATTTTCGAGTTCACCGTTCATGAAGCGATGATACGATTCGGAATAATAATCATCAAAGCCTTTGTCAGGATCATAGGGTTTTTGAATACAACGTCCTGTGGGTGTATGATAACGTGCTACTGTCAAACGCAGGGCTGAGCCGTCAGGCAAATCGAGCTGTCGTTGCACCAAACCCTTACCGAAGGTACGCCGGCCAATGATCAGACCCCGGTCGTTATCCTGAATGGCACCCGCCACAATTTCGCTGGCAGAAGCTGACCCACCGTCGACCAAAACCACAAGTTCGACATTTTCGAGTTTGCCGTTCGAAGTTGCATAAAACGATTCCCTGGGTTGGTGCGCTCCTTCCGTAAAAACAATCAGTTTATTGTCGGACAGATACTCATCAGCCATATCGATAGCTGCCTGCAAATAGCCACCGGCATTACCTCGCAGATCGAGTATCATTTTTTTCATTCCCAGATTAAGCAACTTTTCCGAAGCTTCTCTGAACTCCTCGGTGGTGGTGGCAGAAAATTTACTCACACGGATGTATCCGGTTTCCGGATTAGCCATAAATGCAATATCAATACTCCACGTAGGGATCACATCCCTGGTAATTGTAAAATCAAGTAAATCAGGCAATCCCCTTCGGAAGATATGTACCTCCACCTCCGTACCACGCTTACCCTTGAGCATTTTCATTGCGAGGCGGTTGTTCAGAAAATCGCCGGTCATTGTGCTGTCATCAACTTCAACTATGCGATCACCGGGCATTAACCCAACCTTTTCAGAAGGTCCGCCGGGAATGGTTTGGATCACCACAATCGAATCTTTTTCAATCCTGAACTGAATCCCGATTCCTTCAAAATTTCCGAGTAAAGGATCATTCACTTCATGGAAATCTTCGCTTGTAATATACTGTGAGTGAGGATCAAGTTTATCAAGTATGCCCTGGATACCCTCTTCCGTAATATCATCGCGATTGATCGAATCTACATATTCCTTTTCGATATATTGGATGATATCGGCCAGTTTATTATAATTGTTGGCATTAACAGGGATCAACCGGTTGTAGACCGTAACAGGTGAGAGTTTGTAACCCAGAAAAATTCCCGCGATCAGCACCAGGGCAAAAATCAGCGGGAGATATATAAAAAATTTATTTTTCAATGTATCCGAATTTAAAATGCGAAATTACACAATTTTCAGGTAGCCGGGGGCTTAAAAAATGTGAAAAGGCCGGTGGCAAACCACATCCCGAAATACAAGTTTTGGAATGAAATAAAAAACAGGTCTGCTTAAAACGTTTACTTGTGTGTAAAACGTATAAAACCAGCAGCAGTATTACAAAATACTCCTACGCAATTTCTTTTAACCATCGAAAAGCTGTGAAAAGGTGCGATTAAATTTGGATGCCTTCTGAACAGAAAAATCTGCAACAACAGGACACCGACTTAAAAACCTGCAATCAAAAAAATTAATTCTTTTGTTGGAATTGCGAAAATTTTCTATCTTCGAAGTATTGAAATAAGAAGCGCGTTACCCTATCAACAGTGATGCTAAAGTAGTCAACCACATTATATTAGAATTCATCAATTTTACACAATAAACAATACTACCATGAAGAATTTCAGTATCATGCACTTTGCAACAATTATCCTTGCTCTTTTAATTTACCCTGGTGTCCTCAGAGCCCAGATAAATAAAGATCATGCACCACAAGCTGCCCAGACCTTACAACAGCATTCAGGTGATCCTGTAAGAGCGGCAGAACGATTGAAGATTTTACTAAAATGGCAAATGGACAAAGAAAAGGAATTACTCCTGAGCCAGACTAAAGCAGATTCTGAAAACCCCGTCAACAATGAAATGAACAGTGAAACAGCCAGCTTATCAGATGAAGAAAAAATTGCGTTGTTAGCTGGATACGGAATCACTGGAGAAACCATTGAAGCAGCAGGGTTAAATTCCGATGATATAAATTTCCTGGTTGGTTATTTTGCAGGGCAGGAAAATGTTGCTGGTTTTGATGATGATTTTCTGCCAGCTTATAAAGATTGGTTATCGGAACAAGACCCAACCTCGGTTTTAAAACCCAATGTTTATAAAACGAGCACAATAACCAGCAAGGGCAATATAAAAACCCTCTATTTTGATGAGTTTAAAGCACCTTCCTGGATTTATTCGGCCGATTCTGTTGTTCTGGGCGCCAATCTTAACGAAGGATTTGAAAGCGGAACAATTCCCGACAACTGGACGATTATCAACGCCGATGGTGGCACACACTTTTGGGAGCCTTCTACTGTAAATCCTCACGGAGGCGCCTATAGTGCCAGGGTCCATTGGGAAACCACAACGCTCGACAACGACGACTGGCTTATCACACCTCCTCTATCAGTATCAGCAGACTCAGTTAACGAAATCAGTTTTTGGATGCGGACTTACAACGGCACCTATGAAGATCCCTGGGAAGTACTGGTATCCACTACAGACAATGACCCTTCCTCATTTACCATGATCGATAACGGCCTTGGACCAATCGGGGATTATGTTCAAAAAACATACTCGCTGGATAGTTACGGCGATGCCATTGTTTATGTGGCCGTAAGATATATTGGTTCTTACGATTGGTATCTGTATGTGGATGATTTTACAGGCCCACCGGTAGTTTATCCTTCCTGTCCGGAACCCAAAGAACTTACCGCTACAAACCTTACCACATCATCAGCCGATCTCGGTTGGACACCTCAAGGTTTAGAATCAACCTGGAACATCGTTTGGGGTGATCCCGGATTTGATCCGTCTACGGAGGGAACGTTGATTTCAGATGTGACAACAAATCCCTATACCTTGAATGGATTGAATATCCTTACCTCCTACGAATTTTATGTGCAGGCTATTTGTGGTGAAGGTGATACCAGCCAGTGGGCAGGACCTCTCCTTTTCCAGACTACCTCCAATCCATTATCAGGAAATTATACCATCAACAGTACTATACCCACCGGCGGAACCAATTTTAACAGTTTCACAGATTTTGCATCTGCCGCAAATCTGGGCGGTTTGGCAGGACCGGTTACCATTGAAGTGGTATCAGGAACCGGCCCCTATAATGAACAGGTACTACTGGGCGAACTACCCAACAGCAGTGCAACAAATACCATTTCCCTGTTCGGGAACGGAGAAACATTGGCGTTTTTATCTACAGATACCGATCTCAGAGCAACACTGACTTTAGATGGAACCGACTACATCACTATTGATAGTTTAAACATCATTGCACTGGGTGAAAATACCGGCGAGTACGGTTGGGCAGTGTGGCTTGCCAACAATGCGGATTTTAATACTTTCACAGCCTGTACATTCACAGCGACAATGAATGCCACCGGAACCGGTTTTGCTGCCTTTGTAACTTCCAACAGTTCAACAGGCGCAACCACGGCTGGTTTAGCTGCAAGCCATCTCACCGTTGATAATTGTGTTGCATCCGGAGGTTATTATTGCATGGTGATCAACGGGCCGTCAAATGCTCCATATTCCGAAAGCAATATCATTACAAATAATGAGATCAGAGATTTCTACTATTATGGTTTGTATATTCGCGGAAACAACAATTCGCTGTTTTCAGAAAACCTGATCCACCGGCCCGACCGGCCTTCTGTAACAACTGCCTACATGGTTTATCTGACAAGCAACATGAACGGTTCTGTTGTGACAAAAAACCGGATCACCAAATTTGCCGGAAGCAGCTCTACCACCTCTACTGCCTATGGTATTTATGGAACAACTCTGTCTGCTGATCTCAATTCGGACCTGCTCATTACCAACAATGTCATTAGCGGATTTGATAATATGGACGGGATTAATTACGGCATGTATTTTTCCACTTCAATTGATGCAGGTTACCTGAAAATTTATCATAACTCTGTTTCGGTTGACAATATCGATCATCCTGACACCGATATTATTCGTGGATTCTATCACACAGGCACTAATGCAAATCTTGAATTGATCAATAATATTTTTGCAGTAACATCCAATTCTTCAGGAATCAAATATTGCATGTACCTGGCTTCTAATACGGCCTCGGTTGTATCCGATCACAATGACCTGTTTATGGGGGCAGTTGCCGGAACAAACCATATCGGCTATTGGGATGCAACCTCATACACGACCCTTACAGACTGGCAGGCAGCCAATGGCGGTATCTTTGATCAAAACAGTCTGGATGTTGACCCATTGTTCTCCTCTCCTTCAACCGGAAATCTCTCACCCGGAAATCCGCTGATCGACAATATCGGAATGGATCTTACAGCCATAGTTCCTGACGACATCAATGGTGTTATCCGGTCGAACACCCCGGATCCGGGAGCTTATGAATTTGATGTTACGGGATGTATTCAGCCCAGCAACCTCATGGCAGATAATATACTTGGCAGTCAGGCCGATCTTTTCTGGACGGACAATAATTCACCCTCGGCATCCATGTGGGATATTGAACTCGGACCTGCCGGATTTACGCCCACCGGAATTCCAACTGCATCTAATGTTACAAATAACCCATATACCTACACCGGATTATCTCCGAACAGTGATTACGACTGGTATGTAAGGGCCGTATGCGGTGCAGATGACACCAGTTCCTGGGTCGGTCCTGGCACCTTCACTACTGCATGTGCTTCATTTACTGCACCATTTACCGAACATTTTCAGAATACTACCATTCCAAATTGCTGGTCGACGTTCGGTCCGGATGAATGGTTGTTTACCACGGATTGGCCCGATTACGGCGCTTTGGATCTGGAAGACCATACCGGAACCGGAGGCAGTTTTGCAGGGGTTGACGGTTCCGCTCCGGTAAACGTAACAGGTGTAACCCTAGAATCACCGGCTATTGATGTCACTCCTCTGATCGAACCACAGCTCAGGTTCTACCTTTTTAATAACAACATAAACGATGACGATTATCAAACGCTTCGAGTCGATTTGTGGAATGGAACCACCTGGAACGAGGGAATATTCTTTTGGGGCCCAACTGATAACGATCCCTCCTGGGTTGAAGTCCAAACAGTGCTTTCACCCTATAATATAACAGGTGACATAAAATTGAGATTCGTAGTGGATAAAAGTACCGGAAATTCATGGTATGACGACCTTATCATCGACGATGTTTATATTGAAGAAGCACCGGACTGCCCTAACCCGGTTGGACTTAATGCTCAGAATATTACATCAACATCTGCCGATCTTATGTGGAGCAGCATTTCAGGACTTTCTGATATAGAGTTCGGATTGGCCGGATTCACTCCTACCGGCGTGCCTACTTATGCTGAAGTTATGAGTCCTTACCCACTTACGAATCTTGCGCCTTCTACATCATATGCCTATTATGTAAGAGATATTTGTGGAGTGGGTGAGTTCAGCAACTGGGTCGGTCCATATATATTCACTACGGAATGTGCTACGTTTACAGCACCTTTCATCGAAAACTTTCAGGATATAACTTTGCCGAATTGCTGGACGATCTCCGGTCCACAGGATTGGCTCTTTACCAACACCTGGCCTGATTACGGTGCTGCAGATATAGAAGACCATACCGGAACCGGAGGCAGTTTTGCGGGGGTTGACGGATCGGGAACGGCCGGTCTGACCGATATTACGCTTGAATCACCATTTATCGATGTATCAACGCTAGCAGTGCCACAGCTCAGATTTTTCCTTTTCAACAATAATATTGACAACGATGACTGGCAGTCGCTTGATGTTGATTTTTGGGATGGAAGCACATGGAATACTTCCATCTTTACATGGGGTTCGGGCGACAACAGTCCAGAATGGGTTGAAGTGGAGGTAGTCCTCTCCACCTTTACCATAACAGGTGATGTGAAATTCCGGTTTATTGTAGATAAAAGTTCAGGTTTCCCATATTATGACGATCTGGTAATCGATGATGTGTTTGTGGAAGAAGCACCTGCTTGCCCGAAACCAACAAACCTCGGCGTGCAAAATATCACTGCAACTTCTGCTGATCTTTTGTGGTCGAGCCTTTCCGGGCTTTCCGATATTGAATTTGGGATTGCAGGATTTACACCAACAGGTGTACCGACTGATCCGAACGTGGTCAGTCCGTTTGCCAAAACAGACCTGACTTCTGCAACGTCTTACACATTTTACGTAAGAGATGTTTGCACGGGTGGTGATTATAGCAATTGGAACGGACCATTTACTTTTTCCACTCCCTGCGAAGTATTTGATATACCATTTGAAGAATCATTCGATGATATCAACTGGCCACTTTGCTGGACTCAAACCTATGAGGGTGGAGTTACAAGTGAACGCTGGTCAGTCGCCAGCACCAACCTGGCCGGAGGAGTTCCCAACGAAATGACTGCAGATTGGATAAATGTTACCGGAGTATCCCGTTTGATTTTACCTCCGCTCAACCTGACAGGAACTGTTCCTTCTCTTAGATTTACCCACTTCTATGATGCATATGGTACCGTTCAGACACTAACCCATAAGGTACAGACAAGCTCAGACGGAGTGAACTGGACAGATGAGAACTTTTCATTTGTTTCCGGGGGAACAAACATTGGCCCCGAGGAAGTCGAGATCAACCTGAACAACAATATCGGACCGAATACCTATATCGCTTTTGTGATGGATGGTAACCATTTCCAGTTCGACGCATGGAACATTGATAATGTAGAGGTATTTCAAAATCTTTATGGTACGCTGGCCGGTACGGTTACCGAACTTGCTACAGGCGACCCGATTGAGGGTGCACTGATTACGATAGGCCCATATTCCGGTGTAAGTACTGCAGATGGAACTTACAGTGTGAATGCACTGGTCGGATCTTATACGGCAGGTTGTTCAGCAACAGGGTATAATCCCCAATCAGGTATTGATGTGGTAATTGAAGATAGCCAGACAACATCGCTCAATTTTGAAATGACCGCCCCTGATTTTAATGTAAACATGAGTTCAGTAAGTGTTGTAATCAATCCCAATCAACAATTGGATGAAGTGCTGAACATCGAGAATACCGGAAACGGCCCCGGAAGCTGGAATGGGGGCTTAATTGAAATTGAAAAAAGCACAGACGATCTGTTCGACCTGCAATTCGACTGGCCAACCCAGGGTAGCAGCGGTGAAACTGCCGTGGCAACCGATGGTGATTATATTTACACCTCCACCTGGAACAGTTCCAATTTCCATAAATACAATATGGACGGAACCTATGTGGGTTCTTTCACCTGCGGTGTTGCAGGAGGTATTCGTGACCTGACTTACGACGGCACATATTTTTACGGGGCTGCCGCCAATGCTTCAATTTTTGAGATGGACCTGGCCAATGGAACTGTTATCAGTACCTTTTCGGCACCTACACAGGTTAGAGCCATTGCTTACGACGAAGCTCAGGATGTTTTTTATGCCAATAATACCTCTACTGATATTGTAAAGTTCAACAAAAGCGGTGCAAACCTGGGTAGTTTTCCGGTAGGGCCAAATGGTACCGACTATTATGGGTTTGCAGTCGACAACTATAGCCCCGGTGCACCCTATCTTTGGGGTTACTCCAGAACAGGTAATTCAATGAACCAGCTGATACAGATCCAGCTTCCTGATGGAACAGAAACAGGTGTTACGTTCGATCTCGGTTCTGTCATCAGCACAAATGATGGTATGGCTGGTGGATTGGTTATCACAAAGGACATAGTTGCAGGATTGCAGGTGCTTACCGGTATCGTTTTAGGTGAACGTGTTTGGGGTCTTGAACTAACTGAGGCAGGTCCCGATTGGCTTGTGCTATCACCTATAGGCGGTACCCTTTCACCGGGTGAAAATGAAGATTTCACACTCAGTTTCGATGCAACTGACTTAACTGCCGGGGTCTACGAAGCCGAATTGCATCTGAGTTTTAATCCGAATGTCGGTACACAGGTTATTCCGGTTACCATGACCATTGATGAAACCATCATTGCTCCGGTAAACCTCTCGGTTAGCTACGATTGCACTGATATAGAACTTACCTGGGAAATGCCGGCAGGAGCTACTCCTGACAGTTGGAATATCTATCGTGATGGTGCATTTATCAGCAACATAGCGGGAATGACCTATAGTGAATCGATGCTGGATCCGGGAGTGGAATACTGTTTTGAAGTAACAGCACTTTATGGAGGTATGGAATCGAGCCCTGCCGGCCCGGAGTGCATCACCATTCCAGTTCCTGAAAACCTCGCACCAACCGACCTGGAGGGCATTGCAAACAGTCCTGATGGAAATAACATCACCCTCAACTGGACGGCACCGACAGGCTGCCTGACACCTGACGGATACAACGTTTACAGAGATTCGGTGATGATCAACACAGAAATGCTGACGGACCTGAGCTATGTAGATACGCTGTATGCCACAGGCACTTATTTGTATGCCGTTTCAGCGGTTTACTATTTTGATGAAATGTGGTCCGATACTTCATCTGTGTATATTGTGATCGTTGGCATGGGTGAAAATTATGCCGGGGAGTTACTTATCTTCCCTAATCCGGCTTCACATTATGTTCGGATACAATCTGATACTGAACTTGCAAAAGTGATTTTGTTCGATAATACCGGAAGGGAAATCCAAACGGATATGCCCGCCGATTTGCGTTATCGTCTTGATGTAGCAAATCTTGAGCGGGGTATTTACTATCTCCGTATTGAAACCCGGAAAGGACATACCATCAGGAAGATCACACTAAATTAAATCTGAGATAAATTACTAAATTAGAAAAAGCCCCGCTGGCAGCGGGGCTTTTTTTATTCATCAAATTAGCAGGACCAAACAAAAAAATAAAGCACCGCAGAAAATCTATGGTGCTTTGGTACCCGAGGCCGGGATCGAACCGGCACGAGTGTTACCTCATTGGTTTTTGAGACCAACGCGTCTACCAATTCCGCCACTCGGGCTTTGAACTCGCAAAAGTAGCTTTTTTTTTAAAGTTGCAAGGGTTTGTATTAAATTTTCAGAGAGGAAAGGTTTTTTGGTTTGATTATCTTTAAATTAATAGTAATTTCGCGGCCGGATTACGAACCCCGAATTTTTGTATAATGGCAACAAAAGCAATGATATTCTCCGGCAGGGCAACGCGCTACCTCGCTGATAAAATCGCAGAAAGCTACGGATCTCCCCTGGGAAACGTGGTGGTAACCGATTACTCCGACGGAGAGTTCCAGCCCTCCTTTGAAGAGAATATTCGTGGCCGCGATGTGTTCCTGGTGCAAAGCACTTTCCCACCGGCCGAAAACCTGCTGGAGCTGCTTATGCTGGTGGATGCCGCAAGAAGGGCCTCTGCCCGAAGGATTGTTGCAGTGATCCCTTACTTCGGTTATGCTCGTCAGGACCGGAAGGACAAACCCCGGGTTTCAATCGCTTCCAAGCTGGTGGCTAATCTACTGACAGCTGCCGGTGTTCAACGTATCATCACAATCGATCTGCATGCCGACCAAATCCAGGGTTTTTTTGATGTTCCGGTGGACCATGTTTTTGCCTCCACCATTTTTGTTCCTTATATTAAAAACCTCAACCTGCCCAACCCGATGATGGCATCTCCCGATACAGGAGGAACCAGAAGGGCCGCAGCATATGCCAAATTTCTCGATACCGGATTTGTAATTTGTTATAAACAACGTTCAAAACCGAATGAGATAGGCAAGATGGAACTGGTGGGTGATGTAAGAGGTAAGGATGTGATTCTGATCGATGACATCATTGATACTGCCGGATCAATCACCAAAGCCGGTCATTTGATCATGGACAAAGGAGCAAACAGCGTCAGGGCGTTTTGCACACATCCGGTTTTTTCAGGTGAAGCGTACAAGAGGATCAATGACTCACAGTTTGCCGAAGTGGTAACAACCGACACCTTACCATTACGCGAAAATTGCGACAAGATCAAGGTGCTGACCACCGCCGATCTGTTTGCCGAAGTGATCAAACGGGCCCTAAAAACAAAGTCAATTAGTTCTTTATATAAAATTAAAAACAATTAATCTTTAAATTTAATTCGTATGAAAACAGTATCTATGAGCGGTGCGCCCCGCGCGCACGTAGGGAAAAAAGATGCTAAAAAGAACAGGAGGGAAGGAAAGATCCCCTGTGTTCTTTATGGTGGAAAAGAACAAATCCATTTTACCCTGGATGAAAGCGATTTTAAACCGATCATTTTTACCCCTGAAGTATTTATCCTGAAAATCGAAATCGATGGCACAGAACATACAGCTATCCTTCAGGATATTCAGTATCATCCGGTAACCGATAGTATTTTACATGCAGATTTTCTCGAGGTGATTGATGGTAAACCGGTAGTGATCGGTGTTCCGTTGAAATTCACCGGTAATGCACCTGGTGTTATCAAAGGTGGAAAACTTCGTAAAAAAATCCGCAAACTCACTGTTAGAGGCATGGTTGATGACCTTCCCGATTTCATAGAGATCAGTATTAATAAACTCGATCTGAACGATAATGTTAAAGTAAAAGATGTCAGTTATCCAAATCTTGAATTTCTGGATACCCCAACCTCAGAAATCGTTGGTGTGAAAACCGGTCGTGGTGCAGGCATGGACGTACCTCTTGATGAAGATGAAGAAGGCGGAGAAGCTGCTGAAGGCGGTGAAACTTCCGAAGGAGCTGAAGGTGGTGAAGGCGCTGCTGAAGGGACCGAAGAGAGTACCGCTGAATAATTCAAACTTATAAATTTCAAATCCGGTTCCGCTCAGGGGCCGGATTTTTTTATGGAAACACTATTTTTGCTTATCAAAATACAACAATGAAATACCTGATCGCCGGACTCGGCAACATTGGCGATGAATACACCAACACAAGGCACAACATTGGTTTTATTGTAGCCGATGCCCTGGCTATGGAGGGTAAAACCAGTTTTACTCCTGACAGGTACGCCGATGTAGCTAAAGTTAAATTTAAGGGGCGTACCCTTGTGGTAATCAAACCTTCAACCTATATGAATCTCAGTGGCAACGCGATCCGTTATTGGCTAAACAAGGAAAACATACCGATTGAAAAACTACTGGTGGTTGTTGATGATCTTGACCTTCCCACCGGCACCATTCGAATGAAGGCCAAAGGAGGAGCAGGAAGCCACAACGGGCTGACTCATATCACAGAGGTCATGGGCACACAAGATTTTCCACGCCTGCGAATCGGGATTGGCAACGATTTCGCCCGAGGTTACCAGGTAGATTATGTTCTTGGTAAATGGACAAAGGAAGAAGAAAATATACTTATTCCAAAAATTAAAAAAGCCGTTGAAGCCATTAAAAGTTTTGTCACCATTGGCATTGAAAGGACAATGAACTTTCACAATACCAGGTAGCTTCAGAACGTCAGGTTTTAAAGCTGAAAATTTAAGCTAATACAGAAAGTTTTTGTGAAAAGAGATTTTGACAAACTTTGTCAGCCATTCTTTAAAGAGAATCGAAAACAGAGCCTCCCCAGGTTCAAATTCCTATTCGTTCTTGATTCGCTTATACTCCTCATTGGTTTCAAAAGCTTTATAGTAAAGCATGATCACAATGATAAATGCTCCAATGCTCAGGAAAAGCAACAACCTGTAATCTTCGGTAATAAAGCAGAAATTGTAAAGTGCATGGAAAAAAGAAGCCCCAAACAATCCGGTCATCGAATCAACAAATTTGTTTTCGCGTGATTTGCCCATACCTACAAAAAAACCCATAATAACTGCAAAGAAAAGATTAGCCAACACCACACTGTAAGCATAAGTAAAATCGATTTCAGGATAGTAAGGAAGCACAAAATACAGGACATTTCCCATAAAAGTAAAACCCATTGAGATCATGATACTGTAAACGATGCTATCGAGCGGGCCATTAAATTCGTTTTTGGGAAAAGCATAATACCGAAGAATTAAAAACTTCCCGAGTTCGGAACCTAAACCCATCACAACAAAGGCATAAAAGATGATGCGACGGATGTTGCTGAAAATATCCAGACCAAATACACGTGCAATGTATTGAAATAACAATACGATCACAATGCTCAGCATACCAAAAATAAAACCAGTGATCAGGCCCGGATAACGATCGCGACCGCGACGTGTCCAGATAACCCAAAGTGTGATCAGTGCCACAAGCGGACTGAATATCAGGGATAAAATGTAATGGATAGTCATAGCCTGTAATTTTTGCGGTAAATATACAAAATGATTTAATTACGCCGATGGAACAAAATATTACCAAAAAGATGCTTACAAATCGAATGCAGTCAATTACTTAGCTCCATTTCGGTTTTTGTATATGTCGGTTTGTCTTCGGATCGATTCACTATGAACAATATCGAGCAACTTTTTTAAAAAAGCTTCACTCAGATCAGATTGGATTCCGCGTTCCAGGCGATTCTTTACCAGGTCAGTCCAACGTTTTAATTGAAGGATGGTAATGTTATGATCTCTTTTGTAGTGGCCAATTTCATCTACCAATTCCATTCTTTTCGAAAGAATATGGATCAACTCGGCATCAATCTTATCAATTTCAGCCCTGAGTTCTTCAAGCTTGCTTTCAAACTCCTTGTTTCCATGTTCTTTACGAATAACCAGCCGTGCAAGCAACCTGTCAAGTTCTTCAGGTTTGATTTGCTGAAATTTATCAGTTAAAGCCTGGTCCGGATTAATATGCGATTCGATCATCAATCCATCCATCTCAAGATCAAGGGCCTTTTGTGAAACTTCGAACAATTTTTCCCTTTCTCCACAAATATGGCTGGGATCACAAATAACCGGCAATCCTGGAATTCTTCTTTTCAATTCAATGGGGATTTCCCACATAGGGGCATTTCGGTAAGGAGAACGATCAAAAAAATAAAATCCACGGTGAACGGCAATGATCTTTTTGATGCCAGCCAAACTGAATCTTTCAATAGCTCCGATCCACAGGCCCAGATCAGGGTTTACCGGGTTTTTGATCATCACCGGCACTCCGGCTCCGCTCACTGCCGAAGCCAGTTCCTGTACTGAAAAAGGATTTACAACCGTTCGTGCTCCAACCCACAAAATATCTACTTCATTTTTTAAGGCAACTTCGATGTGACCTGGGTTTGCTACCTCCACTGCTGTCATCAAACCGGTTTCAGCTTTTACATCCCGCAACCAAACCAATCCATTTTCACCAACACCCTCGAACGACCCGGGTCGTGTTCGCGGTTTCCAGATTCCGGCACGAAATATCCTAACCGCCGGGATCTTCGCCAGGGCATGTGCTGTAGCCAAAACCTGATCGTGAGTCTCAGCACTACACGGGCCACTAACAACCAATGGAAGGTTAGCATTTCCAATCCATTTTTCCAAAGGCAATATGTAAGGCAGATCGTTCATTTAAGCAGGCAAAAGTATACAATTTCAATACAAAAAAATTCCCTTAAATCAAAGTTAATAATTGGCTAATTGAAATTTGCAATTTAAAAAAGTAGCTAATTTTGCACGAGTTATCAAATTAGGTTATAAGCATTTAAATCAGATGAAAGAACTGAAGCGGACCAAAATAAAAGCATTGCTAGAAAGTAATAACTTCGGCGATATCATCAACGTCAGGGGTTGGGTAAGAACCAAAAGAAGCAGTAAAAATGTTGCTTTTATCACACTTAATGATGGTTCAACCATTCACAATATACAGATTGTGATTGATTTGAGTGAACATGGCGAAGAGAGCATCCAATTTATCCATAGCGGAGCTGCTCTTTCGGTGAACGGAGAATTGATCGAATCTCCGGGCAGTGGGCAAAATGTGGAACTGAATGCCAAAGAATTTACCATTCTCGGCAAAGCCGATCCTGAGGAGTACCCTCTTCAACCCAAGAAACACTCCCTGGAGTTTTTGCGTGAAAAAGCACATCTTCGCTTCCGGACCAACACCTTCGGAGCAATTGCCAGGGTAAGACATTCCATGATCTTTGCCATTCACAAATTTTTTAACGACAAAGGATTTTACAACATTCATACGCCCATCATTACCGGTTCGGATGCCGAAGGAGCCGGTGAAATGTTCAGGGTAACGGTCCTCGATCCTAAAAGCCCGCCATTAAATGAAGATAAATCTGTTAATTATAAAGAAGACTTCTTCGGAAAGGAAACCAATCTTACCGTATCGGGCCAGCTTGAGGCAGAACTGGCTGCCCTGGCACTTTCGGAGGTGTATACTTTTGGTCCTACATTCAGGGCGGAAAACTCGAATACCACAAGGCACCTCGCTGAATTTTGGATGATCGAACCCGAAATGGCCTTTTATGATATTAACGATGACATGGACCTGGCCGAAGAAATGTTGAAGTTTTTGATCCGCTATGCCCTCGAGCATTGTGCAGATGATCTTGCTTTTTTGAGCAAAAGACAGCAGGATGAAGATAAAAATAAAAAACAGGAAGATCGAGCCCCGATGGAACTGATCGAAAAACTAAACTTTGTACTAAAAAATGATTTTGCCAGGATCACGTATACCGAGGCGATCGAAATCCTGAAAAACTCAAAACCCAATAAAAAGAATAAATTTCAGTTTCCGGTTGACAAGTGGGGTGTTGACATGCAATCGGAACACGAACGCTACCTTGTTGAAAAGCATTTTGAAAAACCTGTGATTGTAACCGGCTATCCAAAGGATATCAAGGCTTTTTATATGAAAGTGAATGAAGACGACAAAACCGTTCGTGCCATGGATGTATTGTTTCCCCAGATCGGTGAGATCATAGGCGGATCGCAGCGCGAAGAGAATTATGATGTGTTGCTGAAACGAATGCGTGAAATGAACGTACCAGAGAAAGAAATGTGGTGGTACCTCGAAACCCGCAAATTCGGAACTGTACCGCATAGCGGATTCGGACTTGGTTTTGAAAGGTTGATACAATTCATCACCGGTATGGGTAACATCAGGGATGTGATCCCTTTCCCGAGAACACCACAAAATGCCGAATTTTAACATATATTCTCTTAAAAATTTTGAATTGACGGTTAATTTAAGGATATTTGTTAAAAAGCATCAAGGGAGAATGAGATAAAAGATATTGAGTTAGATCATGTTAAATCAAAGACTACAACAGAAATTACTACAGAAGCTATCACCGCAGCAAATACTGCTGATGAAATTGCTGCAGGTACCTTCCATCGCCCTTGAACAGCGGATCAAACAGGAAATTGAAGAAAATCCTGCATTGGAGGAAACGGGTGAACTGGAAGAGGTCAATAACAACGACGACGATTTTGACAACCTTGAAGATCGGGATGAAAAAGAAGGAGCAGACGATGAAGAATATGAATCATCCGACAACAGCGACGACGAATTCGACATTGATGACTACCTGAGCGACGAAGATGAGATACCGTCGTACAAACTTTCAGCTAACAACCGGAGTGCCGACGACGAACACCGCGAAGTGCCTTTTGTTTCAGGAACCACTTTCCATGACTTTCTGATCTCGCAGCTTGGCTGGCGGCACCTTGACGAAAAACAATACCAGATAGCAGTTACCATCATAGGCAACCTCGATGATTCGGGATACCTGAACCGGGATGTAGGTTCGATCGTTGATGACCTGGCATTTTCCCAAAATATTCAAACCAATAAGGATGAGATACTTTATATCCTTAAGACGATTCAGGAGTTTGATCCGCCCGGAGTGGGAGCCAGGAACCTGCAAGAGTGTTTGCTGATCCAACTCAGGAAAATTGAAGAACCGACAAAAGCGATTGAAAATGCAATCCTGATCATCGAACGATATTTTAATGAGTTCACCAAAAAGCATTATGAAAAGATCATCAAAAAGTCGAAGATGACCAACGACGATCTGAAGGAAGCGATGGAAGAGATACTAAAACTCAATCCAAAGCCCGGAAACTCACTCAGCGAAACGGTTAAGACCAATCACTACATCCTTCCCGATTTTATCATTTATAACAATAATGGAGACCTGGAACTTCAGCTTAATTCAAAGAATGCTCCTGATCTTCGTTTGAATAAAACATACGTGGATATGCTCGAAGCATATTCGAACAGCAAAAATAAAAGCCAGCACAAGGAAACCCTCACGTTTGTAAAGCAAAAAATTGATTCTGCCAAGTGGTTTATCGATGCCATCCGGCAAAGACAAAACACCCTGCGTGTTACCATGGAAGCGATTATGAACTACCAAAGGGAATATTTCCTTACAGGGGATGAGACCTCCCTGCGGCCTATGATCCTGAAAGATATAGCAGAGATCGTAAATCTCGACATCTCTACCATTTCAAGGGTAGCAAACAGCAAATATGTGCAAACCCCATTCGGAACTTTCCTCCTGAAAAGTTTCTTCTCCGAATCGATGCAAACCGAATCGGGAGAAGAAGTTTCGACCCGTGAGATCAAAAAAATACTTTCGGATTGTATTGATGCCGAGGATAAAAGCAAACCGCTTACCGACGAACAGCTTACAGTGATCCTGAAGGAGAAAGGATATAACATTGCCCGAAGAACCGTGGCCAAATACCGTGAACAACTTAATATTCCGGTTGCCCGGCTAAGAAAACAACTTTAATAAATGGAGACCCGCTTTGCACGAATTATTTCGGTTGTTCTGCAGCCTCTTCTGGTACCCTTCTATTCATTGTTGATCATCTTTGGTCTCAATACCTATATTTCGCTGGTTATTCCCGTACAAGCCAAACAAATGATCCTGGCACTGGTATTTATCACAACTTTCCTTTTCCCGGCAATTTTTATTTTTTTACTTTACAAAAGAAGGATCATTACTACGCTACAGATGGAAAACAGGAATGAACGCATTTTCCCGATGATCATTACCAACATTTTTTATTTTTTAACTTTTCACATGATCCGGCAAATGCAACTTCCTGATATCTACCTGCGCCTGTTTTTTGGTTCGGCAGTGGTTGTGCTTTTTACAATGGTTATCAGTTTGTTCTGGAAGATTTCCGCCCATATGACCGGTTTCGGTGGATTGCTTGGAAGTTTGATCGGATTAAGCCAAACCATTCAATATAACCTCGCCGGTTGGGTAGTGATTGCAATAGTTTGTTGCGGACTTGTTGGATTTGCCCGGCTGAAGCTGAAAGCACATACGCAAACACAAGTCTATGCCGGCTTTATGTCGGGCATGGTCATTATGCTGCTCTTTATTATCTCCTGAGTAAAAAATTAAAAAGGAATGAGTGTAATACCCAAACTAATGGGATACATTTGGGCACCGTTTCCTTCAGTAAATAGGGAAGAGAGTTGATAATATCCCCACAAGTTCAGCCATTTATAACCAATCCTTCCGGTGAATCCGTAGCGGTTCTTTTCAATGAAATTCATTTTGGCCTGTTTGATGATCACCTGATCGGTTGTACCGTTTATAAAATCATCGCCTTTGTATTTATTTTGGGCCTTCATCAGGAATCCGAACTTAAAACCTACAGCAATTCTGAATTCTCCTTTTGATTTATAACGGATCTCTATCGGAATATCTAGATAAGTGGTAGTAAGTTTTGTCTTTTTAAATGAAGTATCAGGCCCTATCATGTGAAAGAATGTGGTATCTGCACCAGTCACCAGCAACGATTCGCTGTACAAATTATGTACGCTCAACCCGATACCGGGTGAAAAACTTACATTGCTGTTGCCAAACATATAATTGTAAGAACCAAAAAGATTTACGCCGGGATTAAGTGTTTTCGGATCGAGTGAGGAAGGAATGTCCTGCCACATATCGGTAAAAACATCAAGGCCAAATGTAAATTTCCTTTTGGTTTCTTCATCCACCATTTGTGAAAAACCATTCAATACCAGGGCGAGTAATATGAGGGTCAATAAATTTTTCATCGGATTAATTTTCAGCAAAGATAATATTATCGGAGAATATCCATGTCAGGTAATGCGGTTCATATAGCCAGGAACCAAAAAAGGATTATTCTTTCATTTCGATCATCAATTCCAGCAATTTAATTCCGGCATCAGAGATCACCGAACCGGGGCCAAAAACAGCCAGTACGCCTGCTTTGTAAAGAAAATCATAGTCCTGCGGAGGGATCACACCACCCACAATCACCATGATATCTTCACGACCCAGTTTTTCCAGTTCGGAAATTACTTTTGGAACAAGGGTTTTATGTCCCGCTGCCAGGCTTGAAACGCCCAGAATATGTACATCATTCTCCACCGCCTGCCGGGCAGCTTCTTCCGGAGTCTGGAACAAAGGTCCTATATCCACATCAAAACCGATAT
>JAGQVF010000310.1 GCA_020438135.1 Bacteroidales bacterium
ACCATTAAGGTGATCTCCAGGTAGATCAATAAATCCTCATAAACGGATAAGAACGGGAGGTGAAAACCCCCGTTCTTATTGTCGTTATAAAATACCACATTTATATCAAAAACAAGCCATTTCAAACTAACCACTAAAGTCAAATCACTATGAAAAAAGTAAGATTTAGTCTGGTCACAATTTTATGCTTAGCATTCTTTCACTCGCTTTATGCACAACCACCTGAAGTTTGGGTTGATGATGACTTCAACTCTTTGACCCCGGGATGGGGATCGACCCATTTCTCTTTGATACAGGATGGGATTTTCGCAGTATCTACTGGAGGTAATGTGTATGTCGCATCGGGGACCTACAATGAAAATATTTTAATTTCGAAATCTGTGCATTTATTAGGGGCTCAAGCCGGTGTGGATCCCCGGCCTTCTTTTGGAGGCCGGTCCGGTCCTGAATCTCTTATCAATGCCAATGAATTAAATAGTTATGTTATCAGGATATCTGCAGACAACGTTGAAATAAACGGTTTTACTATCACCGGAGGGACAGGAGATATGGTTGAGGAAAGCGGTGCTGCCAACAACCTACTATTCAGATACAACATCTTATATGATGACTTGCTAACAAATGGTGATGAAGGAATTCAAATTAAATATTCAGATGGTGTTATTATTGAATATAACTATGCCTATAATACCATTCAGGACGCATTCAATTTATCTTCTTCTACAAATGGATTTGTTCGCTATAATGAAGCACATGACTTTTATTCCGATAACGCAGTAATATATTGCTATGATGCAACTAACATAAGTATTATCGGAAATAAAATATATGATGGCCATGACAATGATGGAATCAAATTAGGTGATTCAGGTGATGGAAGTTCCGGCGGAACTGTTAGTGATAATATTGTCTTCAATTGCGCTCAGGACGGTATCACAATATATGCTAGTGGAGTTAATATTGACAACAATATCATTCATAATTGTAGTAGCGAGAATGGTGCGATGTATTTATATGGGGCAAATAATTCAACAATTACAAATAATCAGATTTATGATAATGATGCTATTGGCCTGCTCCTGCACAATACAAGCAATGTTAGCATAACCGGGAATCAAATTTATAACAATGATGACTGGGATGATACAAAATATGGAACAGCAGGTATATGGCTTACTTCTTCCACCGGGAATATAAACATCCATCAAAACAGTGTTTACAATAATGTGGATTATGGTGTCAACAACATTTCGACAAATGTTGCCGATGCAGCAAACAACTGGTGGGGAGATGCCAGCGGACCGCTCCATCCACTACTGAATCCTTCGGGTTCCGGAAATGCTGTAAGCGATTATGTTTTGTTTGATCCGTATTGCTTCAACAGCACATGTTCATCTCCATTGCCTGTTACCGATATTGAATTACCAACCCAAATAACGTGTAATCAATATAATATTGAAATCACCGTTTCAGATTTTAACAACATCGGTGCAATCTCTACAGTACTCAACTTCGATCCTGCAATTTTGGATTACCAGGGGGTAACTGTTAATTCTGCCATTTCACCATCCTTTCCTCCGGGATTGAGTGGTCCGGGTCAGTTCAGGCTGGGATATTTTGGAAGTGCAGTTTCGTTACAAGATGACGATGTGCTATTTACCCTTCATTTTGATCTCCTGCCGGCAATTTCAGGCAATACAACCAACCTGAGCTGGAGTACCACCTCAGGTGATTGCGAATATGCCGGACCCGGTGGATCACCCATCTACAACAGTACTTTCAACGACCTTTCATGGACCATCCCGGTAAGGCCTGTAAAAAATGAAGATACATTTCTTGAATACTGCACCATTCAGGCGGCAATTGATGACCCGCTTACCCTTCCGGGGCATTCGATTGCAGTGGCTCCCGGTATTTATACTGAAAACGTGGTGGTTAATAAGTCACTGAGTATGCAGGGTGCCAATTTCGATATTCCTTGCGGATCTCATGGCCCTGAAAGCGTTATATTAGGTGGAACGGGTATTGCATTCGACATTCAATCGGATGGCGTCGAAATCAATGGTTTTGAACCACATGGTATGATCGGCGTCAGAAACCAGGGCCATAAAGACGTTGAAATCGCCTGTAACCAGGTTCAGGGAGATGCAGTTGGGATAGAAGTGAGCAATGTGATGCTTACCAATACTGAAGGATTGTTTATTGTCGATAATTGTGTTGACCAGTCGGCACAACTGGTTGGTGGAATGCCTACCGTTGGAATCTTGCTTAATTCGATCATGGGCAGTCAGGCAGCGGTCATCAGCGATAACCATGTAACCTGGCCGTTCTACGGATATGCCGTTTACAACCTGGTAACCGATCCCGAAACTACCATTCAGGGAGGAACCATAGATGGGGTCATGCAGGGAATTTCTGTATTTAATGTTGACCTGTTAACAGGTTCTGTTTATGCACCTTCAGGATTTAACATCAGTGATATATCGATGAGTGCATTTTCAGGTTCTGCACCTGCCTTACCCAATGCAGATTTTCATGCAGGCGTATATGTATTTACTGGTGGAAATTCACCCATGAACGCCATCATGCTCGACATAGCTGAAGTTAGTGTTGATGGAACCGATGGGCACAAACAGGATTGCGCCGGTTTGTCGTTCGCCGACTTCTCAACAGCGACAGCAACGATGCAATATATCACGGTTGAGGAATGTACCCTCACACAAAATGAAAACCGCGGGATCAACATCAGGGGAGCTAATGCACTGGTTGATATCGATGCATGCACCCTTGAGGACAACGGATATGATCCTTACGGGCTGGCAGGTAACGATGGATTCGGTATCATTGTGAGAGAAGGAGCTTACGCTACGGTTGACAATTGTTTTATCACCAACCCGCTTTCGGTTAACGGTGGTTATGATGTTACAGCCTTGTATACCGACAACGGAACGGCTGCCGGTGCTACCATAATAGCATGGGAAAACAGTCTGAGCCAGGGAGGGAATGCATCCAGCTACCTTGCCGGAAATTCGGGAGGAACACTTACTGCTACCTGCAACTGGTGGGGAACAACACTACCTGCATCCGTTGCCGCCACATTAAACGGAACCGTCCTGGTAAATCCTTTTCTTACAAATGGAACGGACAGCGACCTAGTAACACCCGGCTTCCAGCCTGTACCGCTGAGTTGCGATGGATATTATCCGGTTTATAATGCCACAAAGGATATATATTACCTGACCATACAGGCAGCCGTTCTGGATGCAAATCCAACCGGCGGAAACGACATACAGGTGGCCAGCGGAACCTACAACGAAGTGGGTCAGATCGTTATCGATAAAACCCTGAGTATTACCGGGGCAAACAAAAACAACACGATCATTAAACCAACACAAAATACAGGATCAAGCGGAGATGCACGTGGTTGGTGGTTGGTTCATCCCGGTATTACATTTTATCTCAGCAAAGTAACCCTTGATGGTAGTGGTTTTGATGTATATCAGGGCATCCGGCATCAGGGAACCGGTAATATCACCAATGTTGCTTTTAAAAATCTGGTATTCCCGAATTATGCAGGAACTGGTGTTGCAGCTTTTGGAAACGGTAATGTTCAGGTTGATCACTGTACCTTTTCAAATATCGGTCGTATTGGTGTTTTATATTTCGGAGCAGGAATCTCCGGATCATTTTTCACCTACAATACCTATACCGGCAAAGGTGATGGTGATCATCTCGACTACATGGTAGAGGCTGGTGCAGGTGCAAATGTGGCCATTCAATATTGTACAGTTTCGGAGAACACAGGTGTGGCAAGCCAAGATGGAAGTACTTCTGCTGGTATTCTTGTTACCACCTATTACGGCACTGGTACTGATGCATCGGTTGGCTACTGCAATATTTTTAATAACACCACCGGTATTGCTGTGGGCTTTGATGGTACAGATGTTAGTTCGGTTATTGCGCAAAACAATAAAATTCATGGAAATGATTATGGATTAATATCAACCGGCCCACAGGTAAATGCAACCGATAACTGGTGGGGTCATGAGTCCGGTCCGAAACATCCGGTTCACAACACCTGTGGATTTGGTGATGAAATTTCCGATCATGTTCTCTTTTATGAATGGTGGGCTGATGATGCA
>JAGQVF010000311.1:0-1203 GCA_020438135.1 Bacteroidales bacterium
TCATTAACATTTGAAAACTGCTTGGCTACTACAGGCACCGTTTATGATTTTACCACTCCTGTTGTGTACGAATATATTGGCCCGGGCGGTTGTCCTTCTGAGTGGGTGGTGGTGGCCGATATTGAAACGGGGAAAGCTGAAAAAACCGATAATAAAATCTCAATTTATCCCAATCCTTCGAGGGATCATTTAATAATACAAGGTGCTAAAGGGACTGATCTAACTATTATGAACACAATCGGACTTCCCGTTTTGAAAAAAGAGATTCTGGAAGATAACCAGGTTTTGACCCTGGAGGAAATGAATAATGGAATTTACTTTCTGTATTTTAAGAAAAAGGATAAGCTTATATTAAAGCGCTTTGTCATTTCCAGATAATTTTTAAATTTGACAAACATAATTATAAAACAAGATGAAAATCAAGGCCAGTTTATTAACCTTAGCAATCATAAACGTTTTATTTTCCAATCCATCAGCCTGGGGACAGATTCAGGTCACCACTATGCCGGAGGTTACTGCTGTTGACCTTGTTGAAACAATATTAGGAGGAGGTATTGAATATTCAAATGTTGTGTATCAGGGAGCAGAAATTGCAAGTGGCGTTTTTACAAATGCCGATTCAACAAATCTTAGTTTGTCATGTGGAGTATTTCTAACTTCAGGATCGGGAAATAATATTCCGGGACCAAACCTAATGCCCAATAAAAGTACGAATAATCAAATGCCGGGTCATTCATTATTGAATTCCATGTCAATGGGGCCAACGTATGATGCATCTGTTCTTGAATTTGATTTCATACCACAGAATGATAGCATCAAGATCAGATATGTCTTTGGCGGAGAAGCCTATAATGAATGGGTGAATTCATATGTTGACAATGACATTTGCGGAATTTTCGTTTCAGGGATAAATCCAAATGGAGGTTTTTATTCGGATACAAATATAGCTTTGGTACCCGATACCAATCTTAGTGTTTGCGTTAGCAACATAAATAACGGAGTTAGCTCGCCGGGTTTTCCGCCAACCGGACCTTGCGAAAATTGTGAATATTATAATGATAATACAGGGGGCCAATCGCTCGAATATGATGGATTTACTACCCTGCTTACCGCAAAACTGGCTGTCATTCCTTTTGAGGAATATCATCTTGTTATCGGTGCTGCTGATGAAGGAGACCATATTTATGATTGCGGGATTTTTGT
>JAGQVF010000311.1:1328-2096 GCA_020438135.1 Bacteroidales bacterium
GAAGCAGCGGTTTCAGATACGACGATTTGTCTCGAGATCGGGGGAACGGCTGAAATGGGTGTGGATTATTCATGGATAGACAATTGCGTTACCATCCAGACGGGGTATGATACAGCAATGATTCATATCCATCCATTGTATGATGGAATCATCGAAGGTAATGAAACCATAAAGTTTACCATTGCAAATAAAAATGGTGAAACAAAATCATGTGATTCAACGGAGGTGGTCATCGAAGATTATTTAAATATGACTACCACCACGAATACAGATCCTTTTATTTGTGTTGGTCAGCTGACGCCTTTGTGGGTGAATGTCAGCAATGGCTATCCACCTTACACTTATTTTTGGGAACCCGGATCGTTTACAAATGATACCATATTTGTGAGTCCTGAAGAAACAACCTTATATACCGTAAATGTTATCGATCATCTACAGGATACTATTGCTGATCAAGTAACGGTCAGTGTTTTACCTGCCGATTTAAATGACATCCTCTCATTTTCATTTGAAGCAGAAAATAATCCTGGAATAATTGAAGATTTAACAGGTCAGATTTTTGAGGATTCCGTTTTTGTAGCAATCCCTGAAAATATAAATACAGAAGGCCTTGTGGCTACTTTTGATATTTCTTATTGCGCCGAAGCTACAGTGAACGGAGAACCACAGCAGAGCAGTATCACCCCCAACGATTTCACCAACCCGGTCATCTATGAAGTGATGGCACAGAACGGAGATATAAAAGAATGGAAAGTGGTGGTGGATATT
>JAGQVF010000311.1:2174-2907 GCA_020438135.1 Bacteroidales bacterium
GGATGGAATTTGAAGATAATAAACCCGGTAGGCCTTTCCTTATCTCAAACCTTAATAAAAAATTCACAGGCCCATTTGAATGTTTCTGATCTTGATGCCGGGATCTACCTTCTTCATTTTTCAAATGGTGAAAGGGAAACGATGCATTGGGTTGTGATAGCGAAGTAACGCCAAGAATTTAACCGGTTGGTATATTACCATCAGGTAAAAAAATATCCTTCCTAAAAACTCAGTGTTCTCTGTGTATTCTCAGCTCCCTCTGTGGTTTTCTTTTTTCACCACAGAGGACACAGAGAAGCCACAGAGTGAACGGAGAAAAAATTTGACGATTGACTCGCTTTGTAAATACTCGTTATAATCAATCTCAAAACGAAGGCGGGAAGTAAATGATGTTTCCTGTTTTTCTTATTTTTGTTATTCAATTCACCGGATAATGAATAGCAAAAGTGACATTATATTAATCCTCCGCGAAAACAAATCCAGACTGTTTTCTGCTTTCCCGATTAAATCGATGGGTTTGTTCGGTTCAGTCGTCAGGGATGATTTCCGGGATGATAGTGACATTGATATCCTGATCGATTTTTCGGCTCCGGTGGGTATTGAGTTTATTGATCTTGCCGATGAACTGGAAAACCTGTTGAACAGGAAGGTTGATCTTGTTTCACGCAATGGAGTTAAGCCTAAATATTTGGAGCGGATTAAAAAGGATTTGATGTATGTCTGAACGGCAAGC
>JAGQVF010000312.1 GCA_020438135.1 Bacteroidales bacterium
GCGGGATTTGCTCTTTTTTAGTGAATACCTGTTCCTGTTTACTTTCTAAGTTGTAATTTCGCTTCATGCAAATCAAAAACAAAGGCAACAAACCCACCCGCCTCGGATTTGGCGAAGGGGTAAGAGATGCGGCAAAAACCAACCCAAAGGTGGTTGGCATCGGGGCCGACATCACCTCTTCCGTTAGCATGAATCTGTTTGCTGAAGCCTTTCCAGAAAGATTTATCTCACTGGGCATCGCCGAACAAAACTGTATGGGCGCAGCCGCCGGATTGGCTCTGTCGGGTAAGATCCCAGTGTTTTCAACCTACGGTGTGTTTGCTGCCATGCGCACCACCGACCAGATCCGGATTTCGGTTTGTTATAACAATGTGCATGTGATCATCGGCGGGGCACATGCCGGCATTTCCGTTGGCCCGGACGGCGCCACGCACCAGGCCCTCGAAGACATCGCCATGATGCGTGTGTTGCCCAATATGACCGTCCTTTCACCCTGCGATGCTACCCAAACCCGGATGGCAACCCTGGCTGCGATAAATGAGCTGAACGGCCCGGTTTATATCCGCTTCGGGCGTGAAGCTGTACCTAACTTCACCAATGAAACCCAGGATTTCAGGATCGGAAAAGGACAACTGCTGAAACCGGGAAACAACCTCTCGATCATTGCGACCGGCCACATGGTTTGGGAAGCTTTGCAGGCAGCTATCCTGCTCGAAAAAGAGGGAATCCGGGCCCGGGTGATCAACATACACACCATCAAACCGATCGATGAAACGATTATCATCAAAGCGGCCAAAGAAACCGGGGTCATCCTCACTGCTGAAGAACACCAGGTGATGGGTGGTTTTGGAAGTGCTGTGGCCGAAGTGGTTGTTAAACATCATCCTGTCCTGATGGATTTTGTCGGAATGGATGATTCCTTCGGTGAATCGGGAAAACCGGAAGAACTTATGCAGAAATACGGACTTACAGCCGAAAACATTGCCGTAAAAGCAAAACAGTTGCTACGCAGTCGTGCTTAAAACAGTACAATGTGGTATTAATATCCATCGCCACTTTTACCCTAATTCAAATTTTAACATTTGTTTCAAATTGTTGAATGAACAATGGTTTATATGCTTATGTTTTACATTTAAACTTATATCATAAACAAAAAACTAAAAAATGACAGCAACAAAATGGACCATTGATAAAATGCATTCGGAGGTGCAGTTTAAGGCAAGGCACCTCGTAATTTCAACTGTTTCAGGACAGTTTAATTCGTTCGATGCCGGACTGGAAACCGAAGGAGACGACTTAACCAAAGCGTCGGCCTGGTTTACCGCTGATATTGATAGCATATCAACCGGAGTACCCGATCGCGATAAACACCTGAAATCGGAAGATTTTTTCGATGCTCAAAACCATCCCAAAATCGAATTCAAATCGAAGAAAATCGAAAAAACGGGTGAAACGGAATATAAAATGACCGGAAACCTCACAATTCGGGGAACTACCAAAGAAATTTCAGTAGATGTGGAATATGGCGGAACAGGTCAGGATCCCTATGGCAACACGAAGGCAGGTTTTGAGATTTCGGGAAAGATTAACCGGCATGATTTTGGTTTAAAATGGAACGCCGTTACCGAAGCCGGTAGCGTGGTTGTGGGCGAAACTATCAAAATCGCTCTCAACATACAGATGATGAAAAATTAGACAATTTTAGGGTTTGATATTTGCTAAAGGCTCCATCCGAAAGGGTGGAGCTTTTTGTTTTCACGATTGACCTCATCAACAGCCCAGCGATATTTGGTTCATTGGTTTGTTTATCAACGATTTTAGTGCTACATCACTTTCACTTCCACCATCAGGTAAAAAAACCACGGGAGTAATCTGTCGCTGCTTTCCACTCCTTTTATTGTTTTCAAAAGTGGGGTTGTACTGAAAAATGAATACCCGGCTTCAAGGTTTATGGCTTTTTGCACCTTCCTTTTGATTTGCAGATCAAGTTCACCGCCTAAATACTGACGCTGTTGTTTACCACCGGCTGTTTGGATGTTTTTTGGTTTGTCAAGGAAAAACCAGTGATAACATGCCTGAAGATCAAGTTTCCCGTTGGGAATAAATGAACAGTTCAGGTAAAAATCTTCTAACCCCTGATCAGGCATTTTGCTGAAATAATCCATCGCACCATAATACCGGTGCCGGGCACCATATAAAAGATCGAACCGGTGGTTGACTGTTCCGGTTGATTCTTCATTACCTGACACAAGATCAAGTCCTGCACCAGCCAACATTTTCTCTCGCAGGAAGGTATTGCCAGCATATACCGAAAAACAAAAAGCACTCACCTGTCCCCCGACCTTGTTGATGTGATGTTGAAAATAACCTGATGACCGAATCTGAAAGCCATTTATTAAATAGTTAAAATTCAGGCCCCATGTTCCACGCAGATACATTTCTTCAACCGAATCATTGAGTGTATTTCCCGTTACAAGGCCAATACCTGCAAGTGTAAAATCATTCCAGTTTTTTTCATATCGAATGAAATCAAGTGTTTTGAATTTTTTTTCGGAATAGTTAAAATCTTGCGCAGTTTGTGCATTCCAGGAAATCACCAGGTCGATACAGGAATTATTTCTTTCTGATTGAAGAACCAGGGCATCGTAGGTCACCTGGTAATCGTTCCAGTTGCGGGAGGATAAGATGCGCTGATCATCATAAGCCAGGATTTGCCGGCCCGCTTTCAATGCCCAATGTTGATCAAATGCCACCCTGAACCAGCCCTGGTGCAGCATCAGGCTTTCGGTATTTCCCAGCATACCGGTTTCCTTAAAACTATTGTCATCACCCCAAATCCGCACATCCTGAACAGAAACATACATTTTCAGTTTTTCTGAACTAAAATCCGCATTTAACCTGGTGCGCTGCGAAATATATACCTGTTGAATCGAACCGTCGGTATGTGGGGACTGATAACCACCATCCCATAAAATCCTGGGTCTTATCTCTGCTCCCGGATGAAATTTGTATTCCTGCGCTTCCAGCACAGATGCACAGAGCAGCAACAGCAGTCCGGCTGAACATATCCTGCGATTCATCTTTTGGTCATGATTTAATGAGATCAGCGCCATCGGCCAACCAAATCAGCAGCAATGACAACCCAAAGGCGATCACCGGTGCCACCAGCCACATCACAAAAAACTTATTCACTTCAGTTTTTCTGAAGATGTTTTTAAATCCGAGTTTGGCAACCCCGACACCAATGATTGCAGCTACATTCAATTGAACCAAAGAGGTAGGAATTCCCCTGATAAGTGAGGCTGAAAGCAGGAGGCTTGCTGAAATAAAGGCAATGATAACTGCTTCGATCCGGCCAAACAAAACGATCTCTTTTCCGGTATGATGAAGCACCTTATAGCCAAAAACAGAACTTCCGATGCCAAAACTGGGGGCCACAATCAGCGTGGCAAGGATCATCACGTGTACCATATTGGAAGCAGAAATGTTCAGCTCGTTCATTGCCATGGTGGCAATGGGCCCGACTGCATTGGCTACATTATTGGTACCAATTGAAAAGGCAACATACAACGACATGAGCACAATCAATCCTTTGAGATAATAATTATCATTCACCTTTTTTGAGATGGTATAGCCTCTCTTTCTGATCGGTTTGTAGATAAAGCGGCCTATCAGGAAAGCCAGAACAAATGCAATGACCGGCATCACAAACCAGGTTGGCAAAATCTCAAAAAACAATTTATCCGTGTTCAGCGAATCAAAATACAATGCCGGAGCAACAACAGCCAAAACTGTGGATTGACTTGTCGATTGCGGTATTCCGAACAGGTTGGCCAGCAAAAGCGAAATCGAAACCGAAAAAAGGATGATCGACACAATCATAAATGTCATCAGGTCAGGATTGAGCAAACCCTTGCCAATGGTTTGGGCTGTTTCTTTTCCTCCTACAATGGCTCCCACAAAAACTGCAATCCCGAACAATCCCGGGATAAGCGTGCGTTTGATTATATTGGCCCCGTAAGCAGCAGAAAATGACGGCGCCGTGCCACTGCCACCCATGTTGATAGCCAGGAACATGGCAATTAAAAACGGAATAAGGAACGGAATAAGCATATCGGTTACTTTTTCCCAAAAGTATCCGTTGTGATGGTAATAAAGATGCGCCTTTCAGCGTATTTTAAGAGATACGTGTTTAAGCGTATCAATACGATTAATTACCCTGTTCAGATTTATTGAACTTCGAAGATTTTATTGCGGATGGCATAAACAACCAGCTCAGCCGTATTTTTCGAACCGGTTTTCAAAAGAATGTTTTCACGATGTTTATCCACCGTACGCTTGCTGATGTATAATCCATCAGCAATTTCCGTATTGGATAGCCCTTTGCAAATATTATATAAAACTTCTACTTCCCTGTCGGTGAGATCGGTTGACCGCTTTTTGCGACCGCTTTTATTCAGGTTTCGGATGATGGATTCAAGTATTTCGGGCGAAAAGTAGTTTCTGCCTTCATAAACTTCGGCGATCGCATTTTCCACATGTTCGAACCTTGAGTTTTTAAGCAGAAAACCCCGTGCCCCTGCATTGATCATCTCCGAATAATAACTTTCATCTGCATACATCGAAAGAGCTATCACCTTTGTTTCAGGACAATGTTCCAGTGCTTTCAGGGTGGTTTCAATTCCGTTCATCAGCGGCATTTCAATATCCATCAAAATGATATCGGGCTTTACGGTATCCAGTCTTGCAAGCAATTCCACACCATTGCCCGCCTCATAAATTTCATCAACCCAATCGCTATTCGAAAGCAAAAACGACAATCCTTCACGGAAAAGCGTATGGTCGTCAACCAGGAATATTTTCAGTTTCCGTTTCATACCGGCAATGAAATCTTCATGTAAAATCCCTTACCCGGAGCGCTGTGCATCTCCAGTTTTCCATCCAGCGACTTCACCCTCGAGGTTATGTTTGAAAGTCCCATTCCTCCTGC
>JAGQVF010000313.1 GCA_020438135.1 Bacteroidales bacterium
CGATACCACCGTTCGAGATCAGTTTTTTGCCATGAAAATCACGGTATGTAGCATTTACATAAACATCTTCATTGGTCAGATCAATATTTTCTGATAGTGACAGATCGGTTTCCGTAGGATAATTGAGACTGCTTTTGGAAGTACCACCCTGCGCATACACTTTGAGCATCCCGTCTTTTCCGGTTTTTTGCCTGAAACTTAGAGAACTGCCAATCCCACCCGGTGCATCATCCCAGTCGAGATCCTGGTTGATCAGTGCAAAATAGGGCGACAGGTTAAAATAATCAGCCGAGACCGAAAGTGAGGTTTTATCCCATTTTTGGGTGTGGGAAGTGCCCAGTCCGATACTCATAAACGACAGGCTTGTAACCGATTCAGTTGGCATATCAGTAGTTTGCAGGATCAGTGCCGACGAAAGTGCCTGACCGTATTCTGCCGAATATCCACCCGAACTGAAAATGGTTCCTTTAAACATAAACGGAGAAAACCTTCCCCTTGAGGGCACATCAGGCATGGTGGTTTCGTATGGCTTGTCAACGATCATCCCATCCATAAATGTGCGGGTTTCATAACTTTCGCCACCGCGCACAAACAACTTTCCCTCCTCACCAACTACCTGCGTCCCCGGTAAAGTGTTAATGGCTGAAGGAATATCAGCAAGTGCGCCTCCTGTGGTAACAATATCAAGCGGTTTAAAGATCACCGATTTTTTTTCGTCACTCGCTTCAAACGAACCTGCAGATATCACTACGGCGTCCAGACTGCTGGCACTTTCCTTCAAAATGATATCCAAGTTCAATTCTCCTCCTTCAAATTCAACAGTCAATTCTGTGGTTTTAAACCCGATAAAGCTAGCCACCAGAATTTGTGTACCGGTTTTGGTTGTTGTAAAACGATACGATCCATCTTCACCGGATGAAGCGCCATCATACGAACCTTTCACATACACATTCACACCGGGCAGGGGTTCACCTTTGCGATCGGTTACCTTACCCGATATGATTGTCTGAGAGATCAACATCACAGGGAAAAACAGCAGCAGGTGTATGACGAAGGATCTGATCATTTTTACTTTTTGCTGCAAAACTGCCGACGAAAATTTGGTTTTCAAATTTTTAGTTACTGAACTGTCGAATCCGACAGAAGAATTGTTTAAAGCAACCAAAAACAGATAGGAACATTCAGGCCGGTTTGTCCTGTTTTGCTAATCAGGTCAGGATTTTTCTTTTTGTACATTAACAGGAATCACCTCCGCAACCGCACTCACCAGGTACATACGGTTGTTGTCGATCCGGCGGCATTTATAGCGTGTGCGTCGTTTTTCACCCTTTTCGAACACCATCCCGTTTTGAATCCTGAATAAAGCATTTGAAGGGATATCATCCAGGGTAAGATGTGTGGGTTTGTCGTCATACTTGCGGAATGCTTTCACAAGTGCAGCATCACCAGAAGTTGCTCCCGGGTTTTTTATATATTTTTTTAATACCGGTAATAAATCTTCAGGAAATACAGAATCCACAAGGATTGGGGTCAAAAGCGCCCTGAATTGTTCCTTCCATTCTGCGCCATGGGGCCTTACTTTATTTTTATGGTTTTCCCAAACCTTCAAATGGGCATATTCATGAACCAGCGTAAGTAAAAAATGATATTTATTGAGGCTGTGATTAACCGAAATACGATGATACGGTTTTTGAACAGGAGGCCGGTAATCTCCATGTTTTGAATTTCTTGTACGTGAAATCTTTAGTTGTACATTGGATTGTTTCAACCACGTCAGGATAACCGGTACGGCTCTTTCGGGAATATATTTTGAAAGAATTTCCTTATCTGAAGGCATAATCGGCCAGGTGCACAGGTTTGTTATTTTGTTCGCTGAACTCAGGACATTCCTTGCATTTTTTCTTCAGTTTGCGACTTCCCGAGCACGACGATAATCCAACAATAAGTATGGATAGGAAAAGTAAAACAAGATATTTCTTCATCTGCGTTGATTAATTAATGCAATACAACCTGCGGCAAAAATAAAACTAAAATATGAAGCCGGCAATGTACCCTTTCAGAAATCCCAAACTTCAATCCAGCACAATAATTGCCTCTATACATCATTTATTTATAATTTAGCAAAATAATTATTCAGTCACATGATCAGCCGATTCGGTAAATATCTCCTGGTAATGAAAAATGTTTTCAGAAGGCCTGATAAATTCAGGGTTTATTGGAAACAACTGATCATTGAGATCAACAACCTCGGTATTGAATCACTGGGTATAGTTTCGATCATATCGGTTTTTATGGGAGCTGTGGTAGCCATTCAAACGGCCTACAACATCGATAGCCCGCTGATCCCGATCAGCATGGTTGGATTCACCACACGACAGTCGGTTATCCTCGAGTTTTCGCCGACCATCATCAGTCTAATCCTGGCCGGTAAAGTAGGATCGAGAATTGCCTCCGAGATTGGAACCATGCGGGTAACAGAACAAATCGATGCCCTTGAGATCATGGGGATCAATCCCGCAAACTATCTTATTTTTCCCAAGGTCTCGGCCGCCATGATTATAAACCCCATCATTATCATCATCAGCATGGGTTTTGGATTGATGGGTGGTTACCTGGTAGCGGTTGTTACAGGATTATTCACCACGCAGGATTATATTATCGGTCTGCGTGGCTGGTTCGACAGTTTTACAATCGTTTACGCCTTGATCAAAACTGTAGTTTTTGCCTTTCTTATCACCAGCATAGCAGGTTTCGAAGGATATGCCGTAAAGGGAGGCGCCATTGCAGTTGGCGAAGCCAGTACACGCGCTGTGGTATGGAGCAGCATTATGATCATATTGTTTAACCTCATCTTAACCCAATTGCTACTTTCATGATTGAGGCAAAAAACATATCCAAGTCCTTTGGTGACAATCATGTACTGAAAAACATCACCTCCAGGTTCGAAAAAGGAAAAACCAACCTCATTATCGGGCAAAGCGGTTCCGGTAAAACAGTTTTTATGAAATGCCTTGTCGGATTGCATGAAGTTGACGACGGCAGTGTTCTTTTCGATGGCAGAAATTTTTCCGATATGGATTTTAATGAAAGAAAAGAGATCAGAAAAGAGATCGGGATGTTGTTTCAGGGAGGTGCTCTTTTTGATTCACTTACTGTAGAAGAAAATGTGATGTTTCCGCTCACCATGTATACAGATAAATCTACAGAAGAGAAAAGGGATCGGGTAAATTTTTGCCTCAAACGGGTCAACCTCGAAAATGTTAACCACCTCTACCCTGCTGAGATCAGCGGCGGAATGGTAAAACGTGTTGCCATTGCCAGGGCCATTTCCATGAACCCTGAATACCTGTTTTGTGATGAACCCAACTCCGGCCTCGATCCATACACCTCTGGTGTGATCGACGAACTGATACAGGATCTCACCCGGGAATTTCAGATCACCACAGTGGTCAATACCCACGATATGAATTCGGTTATCAAAATCGGCGACACGATTTCATACCTCTATAAAGGAGAGCTTTGGTGGGAAGGCACCAACAGTGAGATACTTCACTCCAGCAATAAAGAGCTGAATGATTTTGTATTCGGAACGGAACTTACCAAGAGATTAAAAGATAAATAAACCCATCGCAAAGCCTGTATGAATATCATCGACATCTTCCTGATCATCCCCATCATTTGGTTCGCTTACATGGGATTTAAACGCGGACTGATCATTGAGCTCGCTTCGCTCATCGCCCTGATCCTGGGAATTTATGCTGCACTTTATTTTTCCTTTTATGCCGAAGACCTCCTGACCAATATTTTTAACATGGGCCCGAAATACAGGGGAATCGTAGCCTTTATCCTGACTTTTGTAGTAGTGATTGTGGTGGTTCACCTAATCGGCAAGCTGCTCGAGAAGATCATTAACCTGGTTGCCCTGGGCTTTTTAAATAAGCTCGCCGGAGGAATATTCGGGGTATTAAAGGGGGCGGTTTTATTAAGCATCATCCTGCTCATCATCAATCAATTCAACGACAAACTTATTTCTCAGGAAAAAAAAGAGGGCTCGATGTTCTACGCTCCGGTAGCAGGAATTGCACCTCTTTTATGGAATAAGCTTCAGGACCAGGATCTCATCGATCCACCCGAAAAAGACGACATCAACAAAGGGTTCGATCAGGTTT
>JAGQVF010000314.1 GCA_020438135.1 Bacteroidales bacterium
TAACTTCACACTGATTGAGCCCTGTTTGACGGGGCTCTTTAATTTTTGGTTTAAGTTGAATCGAAAATATGATTAAAGATAAGTCGTCGATGCAAATGAGGACCAAAGGGGAAGTTAGTGAAGAAGTAAGATAAACAACGGCCTAGCTACCTTGTTTAACAAACTTCCTGCATATTGATATGTCTTTATATTGGATAACCATCAGATACAATCCGTTTTCAAGATAATCAATGGAAATACGCTGTTTATTCTCCTGTGTAACCGTGCCGGAAGCAACAGCTTTCCCATAATAGTCAAAAATCTTAAATTTCGCTTCTATAAAGTTCATATCTGTTGTCATGGTTATAAATCTTTCTGCAGGATTAGGATATAACCGCAACCTATCATCAGTCTTTGAGCGGGTATTTATATTTGTCCAGGATGTTGTACAGGGAGTTGAATCATTGTCATAAAAATACCTGATCCTTTCCATTCTTTCTTTAAGTAAATCTACCGAACCAATGTGATCGCCTTCATAGTCACGGGCATAGGTTAAACAAAAATTAAACTCTCTTTCGTCACCGTATTCCATATTGACTGGCCCGAATGATGCAATTATTTGTCTGTCACCCGCATTATTACCCGCAGACACCTCAGACCATTCATCCGCCTGATGAAGGTCCCCTGGAAAAACAAAATGTGCAGGATCTGTACCTCCCTGGCTGTAATGTCCGTTGCCTCCAACCACTAAAAGGGTGTTATCGCGCCAGACATTTCTCATATAATTATAAAACTCAGGTGCAACTTCAGGATCAGTTAAGGCAATTTCACCATTCTTATTGAAATACATCACCCTGTTTGGAGCATGATCGAGGAAACAAATTCCCTGTGCGGGGGGATGTTCGCCATATTCAGAATCATTTGGTAAAGCATTGTAACCGAATACGGCATTCAAAGTGGTATCACAGCCAACATAGTCATCTGCAACATCCCCGATGCTGAAATCTGCATAAAATGATATGTAAGCATCATGTAAATTTCTACCCTCTATCCTGTTCATTATTTTGTAGTTGAAGAAAATCGAATGTTGGAATGCAGAATCTTCGGGACACTCGAAATAATACACTATACATCTTACTTCTACTCCAACTTCACTGCCATTGGTAAGTGTATGGATATTGGCATTGTCATTGATCACATAAAAATAACACTTGTCTCCCCTGATCAAAGGGTAATCACCGTTTTCGGGAATATAGCTCAAATCATTATCTACATCTTTAAAAGGTGCGATGATCCAGTCTTGGTTCTTATCAGGATCACCATGCGCCGGCCAATCCGCAATTGCATCGATCGGCTCATAGCCGGGCAAAAGATAGCTACCAAGGTGATCAATGATCTCCGCCCTGCTCAGTTCGTTTACACGATCCCAAACAGAGCTGGTTTCTTCATCGCATAATCCCAGTCCATCGTTGGTCAAAGGCCCTGTATAAAAATCAGTTCCCTGGGCCCATATTTGTGCACCGATCGCCAATTGTTCATTCACATCCAGGCCACCGACCCACAGTCCGAAAAATGAAATGGTATGATGCCCTGATCCTTTGGGGGTTTCGAAAAACGGATTTCCATTGTGATCATTAAAATGATCGCCACCGGAATGTAATCTCGCATAAACATCTGACCGGTCGATAAACCCAAAACTACTCGGGGGTAACTGGGATTCAACTTTTTGCAAGAAAAAGACTAACAGAAGGATTGTCAGGACTGAAATTTTCATGTGTTTTTGAATTAGGAACACAAATATAGAATAATAATTAGCAATAAACCATCATAACTTTTATCAGGTCAAACGATTTTGGATAACCTAAAAAT
>JAGQVF010000315.1 GCA_020438135.1 Bacteroidales bacterium
AACTATGGGTATGAGGAAGCGAACTGAAGGTGCATGAAAAATCAACTCCGTGTCGTTGTAAAAATGCGTCACAAGGAAGATAACAATATGTGTAACAGCAAAACCTATTTGTTTTTTATCAGGATTTAGTAAAACACCGTCCAACAGAAATGCAACAGCACCAAACAGGGCATATTGGGGATATCCAATAAAAATCAGCAAGAAAGTGAAAAATGTAATCAGCAGACTGTCTGACCACTTAGCCATTTGTCCGGTCGATCTGTTTACAATTCTTAAAGTTAACATCAGCCATATCAACCCCGGGAAATTGGGCGGATAAAAGTACAATATCAACACAGTAGTTACTAACGCTGAAATATAGGCTGGCAAATCAATACCCGGTTCTGTTTCGCGCGATAAAGCCCAGGCAAGAAAAACCGATACACTAATTCCCAGTCCCCATAGTATTCCATTTTGCCAGCCCTTGCCCGACACAATTTGATAGATAAATCCGCCTGCCAGCAGAATAACCGAAACAAGCACAATAACTATATTGGAGGTATTGTCAAAGTCCATCGGACGACCAATGGAAGTAAAACGATAAATGTTTGTGTTTTTCAAAAAATTCCGCCTTTGGTTTCAGGGAGAACTCCCATCATCTGAAGTAAAAATTGATGGTCAGCAACATATGTCTGCCGTCTAACCAATGGTAACCTCATCGATCACATCAACTACTCCTGAAGTGTAAAGGGCAACATCATGCACTTCATTTTTTATCAGGATGTTGGATACAACTCCTGTAAGATGAACTACTCCTTCTTCAACTTCGACTGCGACCCTGCTTTCATCAATAAGCATACTTCGTTTGTAGGCATTTTTGATATCTCTTTCTATATCGTGGTCAATAACGGTTGCTGATAACCGAACCTCAAGATTATTGATAACATCAACCACTCCTTTCGCTGAACCTGCAATATCTTCCGCAATATTTTTCCCCCAAAAGGTATCAACAGTTCCCGAAAGTATTACAATAGCATTTTTCGCACTTACATGTATGCCATTGCTTTCCAGCTTGTTATTCCCGTTGAGAGAGGCTAGAATATGATCTTCAATGGTTTTATCTGACTGCGATTCCAATTCCGGGGCAATTTCAACCCTCAGGTTATTCTGTACGTTTTTTATACCGGAAACCCTGAAAGCATCGTTAAGTGCAGCTAATTTTGCGGGTTGATGCTGAACGGTTCCTTCCAGTTTAACTTTGCCACCGTTAACATCAACTTTTACCCTGCTTGCATCCACCCTGTTATCCCAGATCAGTTGCTCAATAATTTCCTGTTTCGTCAATTCATCTTGATTTGGTGCCATAGTAATAATATTATTGATTGTTGATTTTTTTGGACGTTTGTAGAATTACTTCACTGAAAATATCATCTTTTAAATATTCCAACATAAAGTGCTTTATCGATGACATTATTTTCAATTGCTGTATAAAATTCATCTCTGTTGCCTGCGGATTCGCGTGGCAGTTTACATTTTAATGCAAATAGTCTGAATAAATAGCGGTGTTTTTCTCCTTTTGGTGGACAGGGGCCGCGATATCCGTATTTGCCGAAATCGTTTTTACCATGACAAGCTCCATTGTCGAGGTTTTTCGCAACAGACACTACCGGTTCTAAAACCGAGACTTTAGCAGGAATGTTATATATGATCCAATGTGTGAAAATACCCTCTGGAGCATCGGGGTCTTCCATAATAAGGGCATATGTAACTGTGTTGGGCGGTGCGCCATCCCAGTCCAGATGCGGTGACGTGTCATCACCTTTGCAGGTGTATTCCACAGGTATTAATGCTTCCGGCTCAAACGATCGTGATCTAAGTTCAAATGACATAATTATGATTTTTAATACTTATTATGAAAAAATGTGCCATAAAAAAAGTTCATATTTTATGCAGGTTGAAGCTTATTCACCGTTATTCCGAAATATGAAAATATTCTTTGGGTGAACTGACCCGGCTTCTCTGCATAAATCTTTGCTGATAAAACAAAGGCATCATCCTGAATCCTCGATCTTTTTAATAAAATGATCTCCACCAACTTCTCAATTAACTCTTTTTCATTTCCATTCGAAACATATTTCTTAATATTTTTCCTGAAAACCGAAAGATCATGATCCACTCCCAATAAATTGGCAAGCTGATGAATTTCGCTTCCGAAACTTTTCATAACCCCTGGCCAGCTCTCCTTCAACAGCCGGATATGATACCAGAGATATTTAACCCGTTTACGCATTTCATGCAGATTATTATCCGAACGGTCCTGAAATGCAATTTTATCGGCTTTAAAACCACGCTGATACACCCTTTTTAATCCCGATTCCAGATCCTCCCCTTTATAATTGTTGATAAAGATCGATTCGGTTTCCTCCGGAATCTGCACTAATCTTTGCCTCAACCTGCTTTCAATATGCTGTGTTTCAAGTGTAGATTTAACATAATAATAGTGGGCTTCCAGTTTGTCGAGAATAATTTCAATAGACTCAACCGATTGATTGTTTAAATGATTTCGCAGTGTTTTCATGGTTTGGATCATCACATAACTGTCGCGAAGTTTTGAAACTTCCCTGGCAGTATCCCTGAAAAAAACATTCATATCCCCGTATTTTTCTTTGCCGATTATATCCCTTACAAGACGTACAGCCCCCCTGGCCTTTTTCATATTTTTTCTAATCTCATGAATGGTTTCTTCGGTATTATTTCCCCGTGCTAAATGTTTAAGAGAATCATCCGTGATGTCGAGAATTATTCGCTTTATTTCGCTATCGAGTGAATAATGAAGGTTTAACTTATAAGACATGTGATAGTGATTTGTGAAGTTAGATTAGTATTGTTTAGTTGAAGGCAGTTAAAAACAAAAATGACTTAATGCAGCTTTTCTCTAACCAGGTTGATGGCACCACCTTTCAGAATCATATCCGACTGTCGTTCGCTGATGCTGTAGGTTAGTTCAATTTCAACGTTTTTATCCTTCACCGTGGCAATGACATCCTGCCTGTTTTGAATGGCATCCTGGAGCCCCGTTATTTTTAGGATATCGCCTTCTTCCAGTTGGCTGTAATCGTCAGGCTTTTTAAATTCGAAAGGGATCATCCCGAAGTTGATCAGGTTTTGCCAACCGATCCGGGCATATGATTTTGCTATTACAAATTTTTGCCCAAGAAAACGCGGAGCAAGGGCGGCATGTTCGCGGCTGGAACCCTGGGCATAATTATCGCCGGCAACCACGCAAAAGCCATCGTGATCCTGTTGGTTTTTAATAGCCCTATTATAAAAATCCTGATCAATAACATAATAGGAATATTTACTGATCTCAGGAATATTCGAACGCAGGGGTAAAACATCTGCTCCGGCTTTCAGGATTTCATCAGTTGAAATATTATCCTTCATTTTGAGCAAAACCGGAACTTCAAACACATCGGGCAATTCATCAAACCCGGGAAGGGTTTTTATGTTGGGACCTTTTTTTAGTTCAGTAGTACCACCATCCGGTTGAATCAGCATCTGTGTATTTACCTGGTAGAATGCCGGCTCAAACCACTTCGGATAATCCATGTTAAATAGCTTTTCAAGTTCGCGCGGATCGGTAATTTCTCCTGTTAACGCAGCGGCTGCGGCCGTTTCAGGACTGCACAGGAAGACTTTATCATCAAGGGTTCCTGATCGGCCGGGAAAATTCCGAGGGAAAGTTCTGAGGCTGTTTGCATCGCTAGCAGGCGCCTGTCCCATGCCTATACATCCCATACATCCTGATTGATGAATACGTGCGCCAGCTGAAATCAACGATCCGAGAGCACCCATTTCAGTCAGCTTTTTGAGAACCTGTCGGGATGAGGGGTTAACATCAAATGAAACCCCTGGGGAGATGAATTTATCTTTCATTATTTCAGCAACAATCCAGAAATCACGTAATCCGGGATTGGCAGAAGAACCAACTACAACCTGTGAAACCGGTTCGCCGGCAATTTCAGTCACGGTCACTACATTGCCCGGACTACTAGGTTTTGCAATCAGAGGCACGAGTTCTGACAGGTTAATTTCCTCGTGTTCGTCATACGTGGCTCCCTCATCTGCTTTCAATTCAATCCACTGTTCAGCCCGTCCTTCCTTGCCCAAATACTCCTTTGTAAGTTCATCCGAAGGAAATACGGTAGTAAGCGGCCCCAGTTCAGCACCCATATTGGCAATTACATGTCTGTCCCAAACCGACAGATTTTTCACCCCGGGACCATAATATTCAAGTATATAACCAACTCCGCCTTTTACATCCCGCCGGCGCAACATTTCAAGGATCACATCTTTCGCACTGACCCATTCGGGCAATTTCCCGGTAAGTTTTATCCCCATCACCCTGGGCATTTTTACAAAATAAGGTTCTCCGGCTGAGGCTTGAGCCACATCAATACCACCTGTTCCCATGGCAAGCATTCCCAATCCGCCTGCTGCACAAGTGTGGCTGTCACTCCCCAGAAGTGTTTTGCCGGGCACACCAAATCTTTCCATATGTACGGCATGACTGATCCCATTGCCGGGTCTGCTGTACCAGTATCCAAACCGTTTTGCAGCCGACTGAAGGAACTCGTGATCATCCATATTCTTATAATCAGTTTGCAACAGGTTATGATCAACGTACTGAACTGCCACTTCTGCCTTTGTTTTTTTCAGATGAAATGCTTCAAGTTCCAACATTACCAGGGTGCCGGTTGCATCCTGCTGAAGAACGTGGTCGATCTTTAGACCAATTTCTTTTCCATGCTCCATTTCCCCTGATACAAGGTGATTGCTGATCAATTTTTGACTTATGTTTTGTTTGGCCATGACACTGAGAAGTTAACCATTTATAAAATTTAGACTTAAATTGACAATCTTCATACCTAAGCCTAAATCTTTTTCATTTTCAGATTGCGAATGCGATTCTAAAGGTCACTTTAAAACTTCCATAAATATCTCATTGTAATTAGTTCCTATTAGATCGCAGAGTTGACAGTAAACCAAAGTATTGAAATCCAGGATTTAAAAATATCTTAAATCAGGATTAAAAAACGAAAATGTTTGAAACGAAATTGAAAACTGTAGAATACAGAATAATCGTTGTGGAAGGATTGGACATTTTTATCCTCTTATTTTTCTGTGATTCCCCTAATAGCTACTGATGCGGTCATCAATCCAAAGATAGCCGGCATGTAGGAAATAGTTCCAACTGTTGATTTTTTGTTGGGGCTATTATCGGTAACTACTACCGAATCTTCCACAACTGTTTCAGAAGAGAAAACCACCTGAAAACCCGACCGGATGTTCCATCCATGCAGCTTTTTCCTCACTACACGTGCGAACGGACAACTGTGAGAATCGGCAATATCTGCAATGTTTATTTTTGTGGGATCCAGCCTCCCCCCTGCCCCCATCGAACTAACCAACGGAAACCGGTTTTCCACACAATTCTTGATAAAAAATATTTTGGGGGAAAGGGTATCGATCGCATCGATCACGAAATCGAATTCATCCTTTAAAATCTCTGGAATCGATTCATCTTTCAGGTAGATTTCTTTGGTATGCAAAACGATATCCGGATGTATATCTTTGAGTCTTTCGACCATAACAGAAATTTTGGTTTTACCCACAGTACTGTTCAAAGCCGGAAGTTGCCGGTTAATATTGCTATGGGCTACTGTGTCATTATCCACGAGTGTGATTTCTCCAACACCTGCCCTGCAGATCGCTTCTGCAGCAAAACTCCCTACACCTCCCAGCCCGGCGATCAATACATGTGACGACCGCAGCTTTTCGATGTTATTTTTGCCAATGAGCAACTCTGTCCGACTTAACCAAAAATCTTCATTCATTCTTGTTGATAAAAACTTTGCTAAAATTATCCGAAATCCGCATCTGCAAATTTGCAAAATCCATTGCAAGAATTGAACTTGCCGCTTTATAAATCTCTTTGATACCGGCTTGCGATTCATCTGTTTCGAAAAACAGTTTTTCGGTGGGTACGACCTTCAATACTTTTGCAGCATTGGAATTTTGGTTTAGCAAGGCAGCTCCAAATGAGAGAAACATGCCATGATCCAGCAGCATTTTTGCCAGTTCTGTTTTGCCGTTAAAACCATGCACAATCCAGGGAATATCCGAACCGGTTTGTTTTTTGAGTTCCACCACTTCATTAAAAGATTTCACAGCATGAATGATCACTGGTTTATTCACATTTTCAGCAATAGCAATTTGTTTTCTGAAAACCTCCAGTTGTATATCCATTGATGCATGAGCCAATCTATCGGGACCCGTTTCTCCGATTGCCAGAACATTTTTTTTGGCAGAAACCTGATTTACCAATTCCAGTTTCTTATCAACATTTTCCAAATCGATGTACCAGGGGTGCAAGCCCATGCTAAAATAACCAGGGTTTTCTGTTTTGGCAACATTTTCCGGAAACAGATTTTTGATGTAAGTCATTCCCGGTTCACCATGATGTGTATGAATATCGATCAGGGTATTTACCATAGGTGTAACAAGGTTTACGATTTAAGCAAATCTTCAACAAGTTTCGGGATTCCCACACCAGCCTTTTCAGGTATAACATATAGGTTTTGGATACCCGCAACCTTAAAAGCATTAGGATCAACAAAATACTTTTCTGCTTCGGTTTTTACGTACGACAGTAAACCAGCTGCAGGATAAACCACCAGGGAAGTTCCAATCACGATAAAAACATCCGCTTGAGAGGCAATCTCCATAGCCGGAACGATCATCTCGACCGGCTCTCCAAACCAAACAATATGCGGCCTTAATTGAGAACCAAATTCACATTTGTCTCCGGGAGAAAGTTTCCAGGTTGGCAACTCATAAACTTTATCAGGGTGCGAGGAACTCCTGGCTTTTTTGATTTCACCATGCAGGTGTAATACATTTTTCGAACCGGCTCTTTCATGCAGATCATCAACATTTTGGGTGATAATGTGCACATCAAATTTTTCTTCAAGCTTGACCAAAGCCAAATGTCCTGAATTGGGTTCGGCCTCCCAAACAATTTTCCTTCTCCAGTTATAAAAATCAAGAACGAGCTCCGGATTTTGATTAAAAGCCTGAGGAGTAGCAAGGTCCTGTGCGCGATGGTTATTCCACAAACCATCGTCGTCTCTGAAAGTTTTGATTCCACTTTCAGCACTCATACCTGCACCGCTTAAAACCACCAGTGTTTTCATAATAAAAAAGAAGAACCACCAATGACTTAAAAATCGATGATTCTTCTTCTTATAAAGTATTTTTTTATTAAAAGATCTTCATATCATCCAGGATCTTCATAACCTTTTTAACAGCCGTAGCCGAATCATTCAAAAGTTTTTTCTCTTCTTTATTCAGATCGATTTCAAAAATATGTTCAATTCCTCTTTTTCCAAGTTTAACAGGAACACCCATATAGATATCCTTTAATCCGTATTCACCCTGTAGCCATGCACACACCGGGAAAATCCGTTTCTGATCATCTACAATGGCTTCAACCATTTGTGCTGCTGCGGCACCCGGGGCATACCAAGCTGAAGTACCCATAAGGTTTACGAGTTCACCACCTCCAAAACGTGTACGTTCAACGATTTTATCCATTTCTTCCTTGCCAAGAAGTTCAGTGATCGGAATACCGTTAACAGAAGTATATCTTGGTAGTGGCACCATGGTGTCACCATGTCCGCCCAACGAAAGAGAAAGGATGTCCTTAGGAGAAACATCAAGCGCTTCGGCAATGAATGCACGGTAGCGGGCTGTATCCAGTTCACCAGCCATCCCAAACACTTTCGATGCCGGTTTATTACTGGCCAGGTACGAACAGTAGGTCATAACATCAAGGGGATTGGAAACAATGATAATGATGGCATCAGGTGAATATTTAACCACTTTTTCAGTAACATCTTTCACGATGTTAGCATTGGTTTTAATGAGGTCGTCACGCGACATACCCGGCTTTCTTGGCAAACCTGATGTAATTACGACTACACCTGAACCTTTCGTACGGAGATAATTATTGGTAACCCCAACCACGCGTGTATTAAAATTGTTGATCGAAGAAGTTTGCCAGATATCCAACGCTTTGCCTTCAGCGAGTCCTTCTTTGATATCTACCAACACCACTTCCCGGGCGAGATCTTTATGTGCAATTACGTTTGCACAGGTGGCACCAACGTTTCCGGCACCTACTACAGTTATTTTATCCATACTGCTAAGATTTTATTGTTAATTGAATAAGTATTGTCTTTTAAAGGATTTACAAAAGTATGTTATAACTGTTATTTATCAAAATCTAAATCCTTTATTAAAAAATTCAGGATTGGTTAATTTCGTAAAAATTGCAACTCATCTAAAATTCAATTGTCACTCATTTTAAATTTTGAAAGGCATTGGCAGAAGCGACACAGGAAATTCACAAACAGCTGATTGAGGAGAGCAAGCAGGGCAATAAAACTTCACAATATCGCCTCTACTCATTGTATGCAAAAGGCATGTATAGTGTGGCGTTGCGGCTTATGCGAACCAGGGAAGAAGCGGAAGATATGCTGCAGGAGTCATTTATTGATGCATTCAAAAAACTTAGATCTTTCAGGTATGAGTCAAGTTTTGGATCATGGTTAAAACGAATTGTGATAAACCATTGCCTGAACGAGATCAAAAGAAAAAAAACAGATTTACAGTTCTTTGATGATATGGGATATTTCGAACAACAGGAGGCACCGGAAGAATCATATGAAGCCGGGTTATCAGTTGACAATATTAAAAAAGCCATGGAACATTTACCACAGGGCAGCCGGATGATCTTCTCACTTTACCTTCTTGAAGGATATGATCATCGCGAGATAGCACAAATTCTGAGTATTTCAGAATCGAACTCAAAATCGCAATATATGCGGGCAAGATTAAAAGTAAAATCCATTTTATCAGAAATAAGTAATGAAACAGAACGATAAACTTGAACAATTCATTCGTAACAATCGCAGTGAATTTGATGCACCGGAACCACCGGTCGGTCTTTGGGATAAAATCGAACCCGGTGTTTCCAAAAAGAAACCGGTCATCGACTGGCAAAAAGTAATTATCAGGTTAGCCGCTGTAATTGCCATTTTTATCGCTGCATATTATTTCCACGAATGGAGAACTCCGGAGATCGCGGTGCAGCATAAAACATCAACAGGTGAATTCGAAAGCATTCAGGTACTTGTTGAAGCAGAAGGATATTACATGGGTAAGATCGATGAAGCGAAAAACGAGGTAACCCAATTGGCCTCAAGCGACGATAAAGTGATTGAACTGATGAATACCGATCTCGATGAATTGACCTCGATATTTAATAGCCTGAAAAACGACCTTAGGGATGATAGTGATAACCAGGAAGTGATTGAAGCGATGATTCAAAATTATCGGATCAGGCTGCAAATACTGGAAGAGATGTTAAAACAGCTCAAAAAATCAGATTCAGAAAATAAAAAAACAGATTCAAATGAAATATAAGATCAGGATCCTATTACCAATCATTGTTGTTTTGTTCGGAAACATTGCCCGGGCCCAGGTGCATGAGCGAAGCAGGGAGATCAGCCGGCAATTCAGGGTATATGATCAAACGAACCTGGAGATTTACAACAAATACGGCAACATTCATCTTTTCACCTGGGACATTGACTCCGTTAAAATCGATATTCATGTAGCGGTAAAAGCCTCCAAAGAACAAAAAGTTGATCGCATTTTTGAATATATAGATTTCGAAATAACCGACTCAAAATATTATGTGATTGCCCGCACCCAATTTAAACAAAACCAGGGTAGTTTCTGGGCCGAACTGACCGACCTTGCCAACACTGTTTTTAGTGGAAACACAAAAACACAAATCGACTATGAGATTTATCTGCCGAAAGATGTGTCAGTAAAACTTGAAAATAAATTTGGGAATATCTATTGTACTAACCACAGTGGTAAAATAACCGTTGATCTTTCGAATGGTGATTTCAGGGCCAATAACCTGACAGGGGAAGCAAACTTATCCCTCGATTTTGGGAATTCAATCATAAATCGTATCGATCAGGGTACAGTTAATACAGGATACGGTGAAATTGAAATCAGGGAAGCCGGCAATCTAACTCTTGAAAGTAAATCGTCAGAGATAGAAATTGGAAAAGCAGTTTCGCTGCAAATTAACTCCCGGCGCGACACATGGAATATTGAAGTTGCTGAAGTGATTACCGGAGAATCATATTTTTCCTACTTACACATTGATGCATTGGATCAGGTTCTCGATCTGAAGTCAGATTACGGAGAAATCAGTCTGAAAGATATATCCGCAAAATATGGACATATCAAACTGATGTCACGCTATACCGATGTTTATGTACAATTAACACAGGCTTTTTCTGGCAATGTAAACATCAAGTATAATTCAACTGACCTTCATTTACCTGACAATTTTAAAGCATTAAGCCAATCCAAAACCGATGAAGAACAGAATCCTGACATGCTTTCCGGCTTCATTGGTCTGCAAACCGGTGAAATTGCAAAAGCAGTTTTTACACTACAGTATGGGAAATTTACAGTTGAGTATGAAAATCAGGAGTTCTAACAGAAATATGTTAAAAGAGATTTAAACTGAATTTAGCTTTGTCAAACATTGAAAAAATGAAAACAACGAATACAAATATGATCAAAATCCTGATTGCACTGGCACTGCTGATCCCGGCTCTATCTTTTGGACAATCAACCTCTTTGGGTCTGAGAGCCGGCGGCACTTCAGGACTTTCATACAATTATTTCGACCAGGATGGCTATGGAATTGAACTAATTCTTGGTTCCAAAGACGGAGGAATGCGTTTTACAGGTCTTATTAAAAATTATAAGCCGGTGCTTACCGATCGAGTTGCCAACCTTTTTGTATATACCGGATTAGGGGCTCACTCAGGTTTCATAAGTTACAAAGTTCACGAGTATGAAAAGATTGGTGATTTATACTTTTTCGAAAAGTACAGAATAACAAAGCCCGTTGTTGGAGGCGATTTTGCGTTAGGCGCAGAATACAGGTTTGAGAGTATTCCTGTTTCCATGAGTTTCGATTATAAACCTTATTTCGAATTCTTTGGAAAAAGAACATTCAGGGTTGATTTATGGGATTTTGCCTTTTCAATCAGATATGTATTTAATAACTTAAAATCATAAAACTATGAAAACGAATTTTTTAATTGTTCTGCTTTCAGCAATAACGCTGTTTGGGAATGCACAGGATTCCGAAAACAAAGGCGACTATAAAACCTTGTTCGGAGGAGACAAAATCACACATGGCGGCTATGGAGGATTATCAGTAAATTATAGCCAAATTGACGGAGAAGATGCCCTTTTAGTGGGCGCCCGTGGTGCATGGATCATCAATCATGGACTGGCCATCGGTATTGCCGGATACGGTTTTGCCAACGATATGAAATATTATAAAACCATCGATGATGTGTATGACAAATACAATCTGGCAGGTGGATACGGCGGACTGCTGATTGAGCCGATCATCGGAAGCAAATATCCTGTTCATATCTCCATTCCCATTTTGATAGGCGCAGGAGGTGTCGGCTATATCAGCCACAATTGGAATAATTATGATCCCAACCATGAGTGGGATGATAACTGGAACAGTGATGATTATTATGATGACCATTATCGCGCTGATGATGCAGATGCCTTTTTCGTACTTGAACCCGGTATTGAACTGGAACTGAACATGGTGAAGTTTGTTCGGCTGGCCATTGGTGGATATTACCGTTATACTTCAGACCTTGAGCTGGCTGATACCGATGGCGATGTATTAAATGGATTTTCAGGGGGCGTAACCTTAAAATTCGGAAAATTCTAATCAAATTAAACCTTGAAACTACAAAATGGCCGGGGAAAATCTCTGGCCAATTTTTTTTACAACCTCTATTTCGCGAAAAGAAAATTTATACATTTGCTTTATTAAGCGGGAGTAGCTCAGTTGGTAGAGCATCAGCTTCCCAAGCTGAGGGTCGCGGGTTCGAGTCCCGTTTCCCGCTCCAATTAAAGGT
>JAGQVF010000316.1 GCA_020438135.1 Bacteroidales bacterium
GGTTTAATCGATGCTGCTTTGCGAGCAGGAACGTATCCTGCGATCATTCCCGCCACGATCAGAACCAGGGTTGCACTTACGGCTACACCAAGGTTTGCATCCGGATTTCTGAAAAATTCAGTTTGGATATGAGGCGAAATCAGTTCCAAAAGTCCAATTCCCAGAACCAGTCCAAAATATCCTGCAATTCCGGTAATAAATAGTGCTTCCTGCATCACAAGCAGAATAATGGACGATGGTGTGGCGCCAAGCGATTTTCGGATGCCGATCTCCTTTGTTCTCTCTTTCACCGATATCATCATGATGTTACTTACGCCAACGATTCCCGCGATGATGGTTCCGATACCAATCACCCAGATAAACAACCGGATGGCGGCAAAAAGATCCATGAACTTCTTAAATTCTTCAACCCCATTCCAGATGAACAGTGCCTGTTTGTCTTCTTCCGCAAACTGATGACGGTTTGCCAGGTCGCTCCGGATCTCGTCCTCCATTTTTTTACTCTCTGCAACATCCCGGGATTTAACGGTTACGGCCAGAGTATTGATCCGGTCACGTCCGATAAACACCTTTTGTCCGGTTGTGATCGGAATATAAACCACCCGCTGGTTATCCTGCCGGCCATCGTCATCCTCAAAAATACCAACTACTTTAAATGGAATACCCTTGATGTTGATGTATTCTCCAAGTGCAGGTTTGCCTTTAAAAAGGGCATCTCTTACTGCCGTTCCGATGGTGACTACCTTGAGGTTTTTTTTAACGTCGAAAGGATTGATATATCTTCCTTCGATCAGTTTAATTTTTTCAATTATTCCATAATCGGCATGTACACTTCGAATATCAAAATTGCCATATTCATTTCCATAAGAAATGGTATTATCACCCCAAATATGAGTACGACCCGACATAAATTCTATCCCGCCAATGGTTTGGTGAATATTGGTATAGTCGTCATTTTTAAGTTCGATATATCGGCCGGGCTTAAAACCCTTGTGCGCCATGGTAGTTCTACCAGACCAAACCCAAAGGGTATTAACCGCGGATGATTCAAACTGGTCGCGGACACCATTTTCAAGGCCCCGACCTGAACCAAGCAGAATGATGAGCATAAAAATGCCCCAGGCTACACTAAAACCGGTAAGGAATGTCCGGAGTTTGTTTTTCCTTATGGTGCTGAAGATTTCTTCCCATCGGTCGATCAGGAACATACAATTGCAATTTTAGATCATATCAAAGCTACATGAAATATTCATCCAAAACGATAATGATTAAATTTAAATTGTGGGATGTGAGAAAAGTTGCCACCTTCATGGGCGTGGCCGGGAATTAAGAAAAATATATCCCAATTTTTTAATTATTCGTATGAGTTTTTATTCAATCACCTTTTTTGCAAATGAGTTTACAAAAAGGGTTGTTCCGATTGATTCATACCCTCTGAACAATTCCACTCCATAATGTTTAAGTGATTCTTCGCGAAAGCCGAGGATGGTCAGTCCGGCAGATTCAGATCTATTACTGATCAGTTGCTTCATTGGCAGTCCTTCGTTGTCGCTGATGATCTCAACATTTTTTGAGGTAATTGGCAGACGGCCGGTCAGCAGCAATTCTTCAAGTTTCTGGCGGATATGTTCACGTTCTTCAGGTTTACAAACCTCAAATATTCTGATGGATGATTTTTCCCACAAGGGATGATACTGAATGATAAATCCCAGCATAATCATCAGGTTGGCATTTTCGGTGTCGCTGCTACGGATCCAGATGTGAATTTCCTCTCTTTTTTTGATTGGTTTATGGGCGCTGCCCACAATACAAACATCGAACCCCCCAGCGTTTACCAGCGAAAAATTCTCAACGATCTCTTTCAGGTGGGGTTTGGTTTTGTCGAATTCAAAGATCACCATGTTGTTTTCCATGCCTGCAATCCCGGGAATTTGGATTGCCTGCGCAATAGCTGATGTATAAGAAGGTGAAATCAGTGTATCTACAAAAACATGATTTTCAACTTTATCGAATTTCCTGAGAAGATCCTTTAGAATTATTTTTGACTCTTCGTGGGTCGATCTTGAAAAATAACCTTCAATGAGATGGAGATAAGTTCCAAAACCGTATTTGTAGGAGATCCAGTTAAGCAGGTCAAACGCCGAGGTCCGTTCAAAACTGTCTTTTGAAATACAGATAACACTGGGGCGCCACTCCTTATCGGTTTTAGCCGATGCTGATTTTTGAAGAAATACCTGAATGTTACGATTCATTTGAAACAAAACATTGGCAACGATGGCTTGCATACCGGATCTGTGACGATGATAGGAACTGATATAAAAATAGAGAAGGATCATCATCCCAATGGCGAAAAGGGCATAGGGGGTATTGATCTTAAACATCACCCACAACGCTACCAGAAAACCGGTAAGCGAGATGTACCATCGTGAGTGAAACGAAGGCCTGTAGGACGGAGAAGAACCAAAATGATTCATGAAAGAAATGAGACAAAGTGAACCGTAGGTTACCATGAAAAACATAGAAATTATACCAGCTACGGCATTAACATCACCGAAAGCTACAAAGATTAAAGCAATGATGCAGGTTACCAATGAGGCATTTACCGGTTCTTTATCATGTTTTCTACTGCGTGAAAGCCACCAGTTTAATCGTTTGAGGGGGAAACTATGATCGTAGGCCAGGGCCTGCAACGTGCGTGGAGCCACCATCACCGAACCGAGTGCCGAGGAGATGGTGGATGCAGCCAATCCGAGTGGAATAACGATCGTGCCATACATAGCGATCCTTGCCATAACCAGTTGATCATTTACAAGGTCAGCCGGACCCGCTGATAAGGCCAGTTTATAAACGATGAAAAAATAGATGATCATCCCGGTGAAGGTTCCACCCAAAGTTCCTAATGGAATGGACTTACCGGGTTTTTTAAGATCGCCGGACAAACCTACACCGGCAGTCATACCGGTAAATGCAGGAAAGATGATGGCAAATACAAAAAAGAACTGATCGATATTCCTGAATTGTGCACTGAACAAATTGAAGGATGATCCTGCTGCATGATTGGTATTTCCCAGGAAAAACAAAGTGAGAGAAACGAAAAGTATGGCTACTACCACATACAAGGCTTTCACACCAAGGTTGGCCCCTTTTTTCAGGATCAGCGCTGACAGCCCGAGCATGACCGGGATACTGATCACCTGACGCGGTAAAACGATTTCATAGGTCTTGTGAACCCATTCAAAAAAATATTGAAACGATTCTGTAAAGGCAATTACATAAAATGCAACCGATATGGCTTGCGATAGAAACAAAGCAATACCGATAGTTCCACCTACATTTAACCCGAAGGAGCGGGAAATTATAAAATATTCACCACCACCTTCAACACGTTTGTTGGTAGCCAGTTCTGATATGGCCAGTGCTGTTGGAATGGTCACAAGATGGCCGAGTAAAATGATCAGGATCACGCCCCAGAAACCAAGCATACCCGTAGCAAAACCAAACCTTAAAAATAAAATTGCACCCAAAATAGTGGAAATGGCGGTAAAAAATACAGGTGCAGTTCCGAAGTTATTGGTGCTCGATTTCATTCGTCTGGATTAAACAGTAAAAATACAATGAAAAATAGTATTTTATCCACAGATAACGGAAGGTAATTGGTATTTCAGAAGTTTTTTGCACGGTACAATTACCTGACCAGTATACATTTCAGGTAATCTTCCTGAAACATATCAGCCAGCTTAATGATGTACAGACCTCCCGCACAGCTTTTTCCCTGTTCATCATCACCTTGCCATAAAATGGTTGTTTCGCCGGTGGTTTGCCATTCTCTGATTTTTTCACCCTGAATTGAATACAAAGAAATATTGGCAGCGCCTAACCCTGCATAATGAATATGGGTTTTATTCGAAAAAACTGAAGGCTTAACTGACAGTATTTCATGTGGTTTAGGTCGGTCTGTTGAAGTGGAAATGTCAGTAACTGTAAAGGCGATATGATTATCAGGTGCTGTTCGTGGACAGGTTACGAACCTTCCCGATTGATCGGAAGCCGAAACATAATATTCGTAGGTTTCTCCAACCTCCGGATCAGGAATATACGAATAAAATGAATCGACCGTTGCTGGCACTGGCATCATTATCATATCATTCCAGATTGCTGAACCGGCAGTTCTCCAGTGAAGTTTAAGTTCATCCTCAGCCAAACCTGCTTCGCTTCGGTCGTCGATCAATGCTACGATTTGCAGCTGGCCTGCAACTGAAATATCTCCTTTAACAGGTTTGTGAACGATTCTGAGCATATGCCGGTCAAAAATTCCCATGGTGCGGCAATGGAGCGCATCGTAATAATACCATGCATTCCATTCAAATCCGATCACTTCGTAACCAGGCATAGCCTCTTCATAGGTTTGCAGTGCGGTTTCATCAGAGTTGATGTCAAATTGAGGCACAAGCACCTTTTTGTTTAAAATAAGTGAGTTAGTATAAGCTGCAACCTCGGTACCATTGTACGAACCACAATAAATTCTGATAATATGATAGGGTTCTCCCCAACAGTTCGATTCTGTACTGAGTTTATTTGCAAGATCTTCGCAACAGGCGTATTCAGGATGCCAATCGTCCACCTGTTTTACCATGATGGTTTCTTCATCAAGAAATTTGGCATAACAATCGATGTGCTGAATACCGTATTCTTCA
>JAGQVF010000028.1 GCA_020438135.1 Bacteroidales bacterium
AATTTTTTTTAATTAATAATATCAATGAGGGCAATTTATTCTTCACAAAGTGATTTGAGCTTTTGAAGCGCTTTGGGCCAGGATTCATCAAAATATCCTGAAAATTCGGGAATGGTATCGGTATCAACCGAAAGCGTTGTTATGCCATCTTTTTCAACAAAAGTATATTCCTCCCGACCACCCGACCACTTTTCAATGTCTTCTCCTTCAGTCCGTTCGTTATCCCCTTCAATTATACCGAAATGTTCCATGCTAATAAATCTGCCGGGAATATTTTCACGGATGCGGCTGAGCATACCTCCTTTTCTTCCATCCTCCCCTATTCCGATAAAACGAATTTCAGAGCCCTTTTTCCACGATCCTTCAAAAGTGCTTTCAGCATTAAACTCTTTGGTCCATATTTCGTAATTTTCTTTATCCAACATGATATCGTACACCTTCTTTGCCGGACAATTGATCTCAATATCAAAGTGAATTTTGGAAAATTTTTCACGCGACTCTACATATTCTTTAAAATTATCGAGAATGGCCTGCCAGCCTTGTTGCTGCATCTCTTCGCTGTTCGAATTTTCAGGATCGAATGATTCCACCACACGGGTTTTGCCGTTTTCGTCGGTAAAGTCAACTTCAACTTTTCTTCCGTCATCCAGGCTGTAATGGATTTTTTTATGATGGACTACCTGCTCATATTGTCCTTCAAAATCAAAGCCCATACTTCCGTCGCGGGCTTCCATCCGCGATTTAAACCGCCCTCCGATGCGCAGGTCATTTTCGGCATGAGGCGTATACCAATCGGTTGATGCATTGTTCCAATAGATGATGTGAGCAGGATCAGTCCAAATTTTCCAAACCTTTTCTAATGGCGCGTTAATGGTTGTTTTAATAGTTATCATAGTTGTTTGTTTTATTTGTATTTGTTATTATCTTATTAACAATTTTGTATTTCAGATGTTACAAAATTACTTTCGGGTTTAAATTGATGCAGCCAAAAGAAAATTTGAAACCAGCCGAAAAAACATAAATGAAGTAATGTTCGAAGTGGGTTATTCTGACACAAAGGCTTTTCGGACCGTTTTCAGAAAGATNNACCGGCTTAACACCCATCGAATACCGAAGTCGGTACAATCCGGTGTATGTAAACTGATCAGCCCCCGAGAATGCCCTCAATTTTAACGGTCTCTTCTTTGTTGAAGGAAGTGTGATCGAGGCACCCCACAATATCTTCAATTTGCGCAACTTTACTTGCCCCGATCAGGGCCGAGGTAATGGCCGGCTGTCTCAACGTCCAGGCTACGGCCATTTGTGCAAGGGTCTGCCCGCGCTCCTTTGCAACTTCGCTCAACTGTTTTACTTTGTTCACTTTATCTTCGGTAACATGAGATGGTCTCAAATAACCGGTACTTTTCCCGGCCCGCGAATCTTCGGGAATTCCATGCAGGTATTTATCGGTAAGCAAACCCTGGGCAAGGGGTGAAAATACGATACATCCGATCCCTTCTTCTTCCAACACATCCAGCAAACCATCTTCCACCCAACGGTTAAACATGCTGTAAACCGGTTGATGGATCAAAAGCGGAGTTCCCATTTCTTTCAGCATTCTCACTGCTTTTTTAGTATCCTCCGGTTGATATTGAGAAATACCAACGTACAATGCCCTTCCGCTTTTAACGATGTGATCCAGCGCGCCCATGGTTTCTTCGAGCGGCGTTTCAGGGTCGGGTCGGTGATGATAGAAAATGTCAACATAGTCGAGCCCCATTCTTTTCAGACTTTGATCGA